>QMSC01000089.1 GCA_003649515.1 Thermoprotei archaeon
ACTATGGTCAACGACGGTGCCAATATGTACCAGCACCCGGCGCCAGTTACTGTTCCTACATAGGCTTGAGCCATGTGTATCATGGCTCCCCAGTTCCCGGGAGTATATGGGATGAGCCCTAGAGCTAAGAGACCTGTATATGAGTAGACTGCTCCCACAGAGCTCAGCATGAAGTTTATGGCTATGTATGACATTAGGTTGGGCATAATTTCACTAAAGACTATATGGCGTTTACTGAGACCCAGACACTTAGCGGCTTCTATGAAGGCTTCTTCTTTAAGTGAGAGAACCTGTGCTCTTATAGATCTCGCTAAGCCAGCCCATGAAGTTATGCTGAGTAGCAAGGCTATTATGAAGATGTTGATTACGATGCCTGACCGCGCTAACCATACAGCTACGATTAATAGTAATGGAAATCCCGGTATTGTTAGGAACACGTCGATGAAGGTTGTGATTATGGTGTCGAGTTTTCCTCCAATGTAGCCAGAGATTATCCCCACAGCTGTACCTATAAGAACGGTTACAAATCCCGCTAGGAAAGCGACTGGAAGTACGTCTTTTCCACCATGGACTATTTGAGCGAATATATCTCTGCCAGCGAAATCTGTACCGAGAGGATGCTCCCAAGACGGCGGTAGATACCTCTTCTCAGGATGAGGCGTAAGGTCTAGCGGTATCAGCATGGGGCCTATTATAGCCATTAGTATGTAAACGACCAGTATTATGAGACCTGCCAGGGCTCTCTTATCACTGGACAGCAATACCAGAGGCTCATAGATATGGTAGTGTAAGACATCGATTAGTTTGCTTAGTGCCATTGGTCTTTGAGCCGTAGGCTTAAGCATATGCTCCACCAACTCTTACTCTTGGGTCTAATACTCCATATAATATGTCGGCTATGAATACCGAAAATACTACGGCGCTAGTTATGAGTAGGAAACCCCCTTGAATTAGCGGGTAGTCTCTCCAGGATAGGGCTAAGCCTATTGTGCTACCAATCCCAGTATAGGCAAAATATGTTTCTATGAATACTGAACCTCCAAACATATAACCTAGCGATATTGCAAAGCTTGTGAAGAGCGGTAATATGGCATTCCTGCCCACGTATGTTCTTGCAATACGTCCAGACTTCAGTCCTCTAGCCTCAGCCGCCATTACGTAGTCTTCACCTAAAACTCTTATAGCGCTTCCTCTCATTCCAAGCATCCAGCCGCCAATGCTTGTAATGACGTAGGCCATCATTGGAAGGAAGGAGTGGTAGAGTACGCTTCCTATGAATTCTAAAGTGAATCCGGGCGTAACCATAACGCTATAGCTCCCCCTCTTCGGAAATATAGGATAGTAGTAAGCGAATAAGTATAGTAGCAAGAGCCCTAAAATGAAGTTGGGGGTTGCCTGAGATATAGATGCAAATGTGGATGCTATGCTATCAAGCTTGCTTCCCCTTTTATAGGCCATAAGTATACCTAGGCCTATTCCAATGACAAATGAAATGGTCATGGATATTGAAAGCAAGAAGACGGTCCAGGGAAGGAAGTAAAGCAAGGAGGAGAGCACGGGAGCACCTGTAGAATAACATTTACCCCAGTCTCCTCGAAGCAAGCCCAGCATGTATTCAATGTATTGCTTCCAAACAGGCTCTCTGGGCATGACGTTATATAGGGCATATACCTCCATTTCTGCTTCTTCCCGGGAATATCCGTATGTATTCATGTAGTAGTAAATCATCTGCTCGATAAAGCTTCCTGGCATCAGCCTTATTAGGAAGAAGGTTATCGTGATTACGATGTATATTGTTAACACAGCTACCAAGGCGCGTTTAACGATCCACCTCAATACTTGCACCCCCAGTAAAATGTAGAGTGCGGGTTTATAAAAATTTTTAAAATTTAAAGTATGCTAATAGGAGAAGATGTTTTGGCAAAATAATGTAAGACCAGATGCTGTAGACCAGCTTGAAGCTTGAGGTTCCTAATGGCTTAGAACCCTGATCTACCATGAGGGAGTTTAAATACTTTACCCTAAAGTTTAAATATTCTACGGTAGTAATAGTTAAACGCCATGAAAATAAAGAAGTTATTGTACGTGTTCCTTACCGTTACATTGCTTCTAGGCGCATTGATGTACACAACTGCAATGGTTACGTCCCAACCCGAAGGTAAAACCATTTTGTCCATCTTACAGCCATGTGAGCCTCCTCCACCCCTGAGAACCTGGAACGCATTCTATAAGTGTAGACCTACTAGTATGATACTCGAGCCCCTGTTCTGGTATAGTAGAGGAGAAGGTAAGTTCTATCCTTGGTTAGCTGAAAGCTATACGGAGGAAGAAGGGCCCGAGCTTATAAAGATTACAATTAAGTTGAGGAAGGGTATAAAGTGGAGTGATGGTAAGGAGTTTACAGCCCTAGATGTATTAACCACTTACTGGATTAGAGGATGGGTTCTAAAGTGGTGGCCTATACAGAAATACGTTCCACGCATCGAGGCTCCAGACAAGTATACTGTAATCTTATATGTCAAGAAGCCTGCACCAATAGTCTATAAGTGGTGGTTCCTAGCGGGCCCCAGGATCGTTTCCTATGCACAGTACGGTCAATTTGCCCCAGGACTTAAGGTACCTGGTGAAATACCATTAAAGGATGTTGACGTAGACGAGCTAAGGGACAAGCTATTAAAGTATAGACCTGACAAGTTAATAGGCACAGGCCCCTACGTGTATAAGACCTTTACCGACACCTTCTGGGTTTACGTCAAGAGGGACACCTACTGGGTTAAGGAGCTAGGCGTAACTTGGAAGATTAAGACACCTAAGGGAGAGTTCGAGTTTGGAGGAACCAAGGACTACAGGCTATGGGATGAAATCATATGGTACAGGAGAATTAGCGACCCAGCGAGCTGGCCTATGATAAAGGCCGGAAAGTTCGATTACACGTGGACAGGAGTATCTGAAGACGTTTATCTAACAATGAAGAGAAATCCAAACTACTGGGTTGCAACTGGTTCCTGGCTACACGGACACTGTCTGTACTTCAACAGCAGGAGGTATCCATTAAACATAACTAAAGTTAGGTGGGCAATAGCCTATGCAATAAACCTTCAGGAGTACTGCAAAGTTGCTGTTGAGTGGGGTCCTGAGAGCGTTATACCAGCTGAGTGGCCGGTCTGTATCTCACCACCTGATGTGTATAGATGGCTGTCAAAGGACTGGTTAGCCCAGTGGGCTAACAAGTACGAGTATAATCCAGATAAGGCGGCTGAACTTCTCGAGGAGCTAGGCTTCACTAAGAAGGATGGATGGTGGTACCTACCGACGGGTGAGAAGTTCTCTTTAACGATACACGTTCCAGCTGGCTGGGCTGGATGGGTACCAGGAGCTGAGAACATAGCCGTACAACTAAGGAAATTTGGAATTGACGCCAAGGTCATTGAGCTTGACTGGGGTATGTGGGGCCGTACAATAAGGGAGGAAGGAGACTTCTGGCTTGCCATTGACTTCTGGACTTACGGATGGTACAACCCCGTGAACAGCTATATAAGATTCTACCGCGACTACACTGTTAATGTTAAGGGACTCGGATTTAGCCCAATACAGTACGTTCCTGAGGGAGTTTCAAAGTACAGTGGAATGGTAAATGCTACCGAGCTTTCCTTGAAGCTCTTAGTAACTACTGATGAAAAGGAGCAGAAGGAGCTCGTTAAGGCACTAGCATACATTACTAACCACTACTTACCAGCCCTTCAGCTACATGAGAAGAAGTTCTGTCAAAACATAAACATAAAGCACATCGACTGTGCGATAGGATGGGAGGTTTACATAGACTACAAGCCGATCCACGTAGAGATGGGCAACAACCCAGGATTCGTCTATGGATTCCTAATGTGCTCTGGACTCTGGAGAGCTCCCCCGCCACCAGCACCAGTAATACCGAAGGGCCTCTACGCAACTGTAAACGCCACATATAAGCTCCTTCAGGATCTTGAGAAACAGGTCGCTGCACTAAGGGGAGCCGTTAACAGCTTAACGACAGCCATAATAATCGAGGGCATAATAATCATAATACTTGCCATAGCTATAGTCCTAGTAATCAGAAAGAAAGCGCCACCCGGGTAAGACCTTCTTTATTTTTCGCTAAAATATCATTAATTTTTGTTTCTCATACAAACCTCAGCGGTGAGTAGGTATACTTGTTTTCCAAAAATGTATCATATTTTCGCTTTGGAGTTTATGGTTCACGACCAGAAGAACAGGTGTGCTTGGTTTGTCAGGTGCGATATTCTCTTAAAATAGTTATGAGCAGCCTAGGTCGTAAGGGAGCCTTGTGTGAGAGTTAGGTATAGTTACGGTTTCACGATGACCTTCACAAAATCCTCTCGCTTAGTCCTGAGCTTCTCAAAGACCTCTAGAACTTGCTCTATCCTTACCTCATGTGTTATGAGGTCCCTCACGTTAATTCTACGTGCTTCTAGAATCTTTACTGCCCGTTCTGTTGTATGGGGGTTAATGAAGGAGCCTATAATTGAAATCTCCTTCCTGTAGATCTCGAAGGGGCTTATGCTAATTAACGCGTTCATGGGAGCCACACCGAATACCAGAACTTTCCCGCCATAATCAACGGCCTTTAGCGCATTCTGAAGAACTTGAGGGTTACCTGTAGCTTCGATTACGGCATCTACTCCTCGACCTCCTGTAGCTTCCCTTATCTCCTTTATGATATCTCTTTCCAGAGGATTGATAACTAGGTCGGCGCCCATTTTTAAGCCCAATTTAAGTCTCTTCTCAAGCACCTCTACTCCAATAACTAGTGAAGCCCCCCTAGCGCGCACTAGCTGCAGGTGAATGAGACCTATGGGGCCCAAACCGAATATCGCTACGGTATCTCCGAGACCCACATTTAATAGGTCCTGGCCGTGAAGACAACATGCGATGGGTTCCGCAAACGCTGCTTCCTCAAAACTTAGGGCATTCGATAGTCTATGTACATTGGTCTCAGGAACAGCCACATACTCTGCAAAAGCCCCCTGGAGCTCTATTCCTATAGCAACTCTCCTCTCACAGAAGTGAACTACCCCTCTTTTACAGTAATAGCACTTGCCACACGAGATATTCGGGTTCACTGCAACCCTTTCTCCTTCCCTTACGTCTTCAACCTCGCTACCCACCTCAACAACTTCGCCTGAGAACTCATGCCCTGGAATCACAGGGTACTTTACTGGAACATCCCCTTCAAAAATGTGTAAGTCAGTACCGCAAATGCCGCACGCCTTTACCCTTACTAGAACCTCATTAGGTCTCGGTTTCGGAGCATCTATCTCCCTTACCTCGGCTCTATGCTTATCCAGAATTACGAAGGCTTTCAAGAACGCTCCCATAATTTATAAATTCACCCGAAATTTAAGCTTTGACGGAGGAGAGAGACATGCTGCAGGAGGATTTGTGGCAAACGAATATATTGTGGGTGTCTATTCTTGAAGAGGGCTAAACCATGCACGCGAAGATTAAGGTCTTACCGGTCATAGTTAGAAGCCCTCCTACAGATTCTCTTAAGGAAGCAAGCTATGTCCTTTATCGATGGGCGACCTTCACTGAGCCCTACAGGGTTAAGGACCTTGATGATTGGAGGAGAATCCCCGAAAAGGTAGGTGACGTGGACGTTGTAATGTTGTTCGGAGGCTTTTGGAGCGTTCCTGATCCGCTGAAGGCCATAGACAAACCCATAGTTGTCTGGTCGTGGACACATGAAGGAACGTTAACTATGTGGCTCTGGGAAACCCTTTCATGGCTCAGGGCTAATGGCATAGACGTGCCAGT
>QMSC01000090.1 GCA_003649515.1 Thermoprotei archaeon
TAGAAGAGTTCCCTTTGAGCCCTCTCAGGCATCCCTTAAGCTATCTCCAAGAGTAACACGGAAATATCCGATTTAGGAATTGTTATTAGCTTTAAAGTTGGTGGACCACGGTGTTGTCACTAGTGGAGGTATTTGAGGTAAGGAAGCCAATAATAGGTGTAATCCACTTACTCCCTCTTCCAGGCTCACCGAAGTACGATCACAAGTTTGAGGAAGTCATTAAAAGGGCTTTAGAAGACGCTAAAGCCTACGTTGAAGGAGGAGTTGACGGACTAATAATTGAGAACTTCGGTGATGTGCCTTACTTTCCAGATCGAGTAGGGCCTGAAACTGTAGCTGCCATGGCGGTCATCGCCTTGCGTGTAAGGGAGGAGGTGGACATCCCTTTCGGGGTCAACGTTCTGCGCAACGATGCTATAGCAGCGCTGTCCATAGCACACGCCACTGGGGGGAGCTTCATTCGAGTAAACGTGCTAACAGAAGTCATGGTCACCGATCAGGGACTGATACGGGGTGTAGCACATAAGCTTCTTCGCTACAGAAAGCTTCTTGGAGCAGAAAAGGTCAGAATTTTTGCAGACGTTCATGTAAAACACGCAAAGCCTCTGATGAAAAGACCTGTAGAGCTTTCAGCCAAGGACCTCGTTCAGAGGGGATTGGCTGATGCGGTCATAGTTACTGGCGAAATTACGGGGGCTGAAGTGGAGTTAGATAAAGTCGTCAGGGTAAAGGAAGCCGTGAAATCAACTCCCGTTCTAGTGGGCAGCGGCATTAATGCGGAAAATGTTTGTAAGTATCTCAAAGTTTGTGATGGTGTAATTGTAGGCACAAGCGTCAAGAAGGGCTGTCTGACTGAGAATCCGGTGGACGTAGATAGGGTTAGAAAGCTTGTACGAGTAGCAAGAGAAAGTTTACGAGCTTGATAGCTTGCGTTGAGCGTACAATAGGAGTCGCTCTAGCTCTCTGAAAAAATGGCAGCATCAGATAGTACTTCTAGAGAGGCTCCTTCAGAGATCATGGCCCCCTCTTTCATAATGTATATCCTGTCGACTATTTCCGCGACGAAGTCTACGTTATGCAAGGTTACGACGACGCTTTCCTTCTCTCTTCAGTGTCTTTATTAACTTCGTTAACTCCTCGATTGTTTTCATGCTCAAGTTCGCTGTGGGTTAGTCGAGTAGCAATACCTCTGGGTCGTAGACCAATATGGAGGCTATGGTGACCTTCCTCTTCTCGCCTATACTTAACCTATACGGTGACTGTTTAGTAAGTGACTTATGCCGAGGGTTTCCGCGATCTGTTTAATTCTTCTCTCCCCGTTCTTCAAAAGGCATACGCATTGAAGATAACAGTAGCTAAGTACGTTATTGTGGCGATTATTGGATTAAGAAAACCGTCCGGTATGTGCATAGCAAATTTCCTCTTTCAATATTTTAAGCAGTATGTAAGTATTACCATTTTTATAAAAATGTAATACTTTCTCCTCGTTTATTCCTTCGAGGTAGCGCGTACTTCAGTGAAGGCTAACTTAAGTACGATAGATTATAAAGAGCGCGTAATAAAGTTAAAACAGCGGTTAGGGATGGTACTGCTTGAAGACATCGTTGCTCGGGTTTTAACAGTATCGCTTAGGAGGAGAGTGAGCCTAAGGGAGGCAGCTAAAGAATTATTCGCCAATTTAAAACAGTACGATTTCTTAAAACCTCCAGTGAGAGTTTTAACGCTAGGAGTGTGCAGACACTTCGCGCTCATAGACAGAGTACTTGAACTTCACGATTTTAAGGCAACTAGCTTATACCAAAGGAATCTGGCTAGGGTTGTTGTGTTTGAAGTACTGCTACAGGCTCGTAAGCAAAAATGGTCTAGGCTCAAGAAAGCCGCAACTAGGGCTGGGCTGTCCATGACTCTAGTCAAGGAGATTTCAAAGATCGATCCCAGTGAGATCGTTAAGGGCCTATCAGGTGATAGGAGGCTATCAGTACTCTATTCAGTACCAGAATGGCTTCTTAAGGAGTTTAAAACTGCCGAGATACCTCAGCTTGAAAGGTTTCTCAACAGGATCCAACAGGATCCGCAGCTTTGGATAAGGGTATCAACACATCTTATTCGGAAGGGTGAACTAATAGAGAGACTTAAGAGAAATCGCGTTGAGGTAGTGGAGGACGAGCACCTCTTCGACGTTCTCAAGGTGCTGAGCTTCAGGGGCAGCTTAAGCAAGCTCTCAGAATTCAGGGAGGGGTTATTTGCCGTACAGGATAAGGCTAGCGCACTTGTATCACACGTGGCTGGAGGAGTTAAGCGTTTCAAGGTAGTGGACATAACGGGTGGACCGGGACTTAAGGCCACACACATGGTCCAGCTTGGGAGTCTGAGGGCAATGATACTCGAGATCTCTCCGAGAAGGGCTGGAGAGGCCAGGGAGCTAATTCGCAGGCTCAGGATGGACGAGAAAGTGGATATCATTGCATGCGATAGTACTCGTCCCTCTCTAAGTCTCAGCAAGTTCGATGTGATAATTGTGGATCCTCCATGTAGCAATTTGGGCAGGCTCTGTTCAAACCCTGAGCTCAAGCTGATCCTGCGAAGGAGCGATATAGTTAGCATGAGCAAGCTTCAAGAAGCGCTATTAGAAAGGGCTGTAAAGGACGCTAAAGAGGGCGCTGTAATAGTTTACTCTGTATGCACTATTACTTTAAGCGAGACAAGTCATGTCCTCAAGCGGGTTTTAGGAAAGTTGGATAGAGTTAGCTTAACGGAGGCCGAGCCCCTTATCGGGGTTCCCGATAGAGATGTACCGGGAACCCAGAGGCTCTATCCTCACATACATGAGACACAGGGGTTCTACATAGCTAAACTTGTAAGGGACTGAGTTTCTCGCATGAATGAACGGATTAATGCTCATGTGAGGGTGAAAGGCCTAAGGGACTTTTCCCGAAAGCTTTTCAATATAATCCTTGACCAGCCCTCTATACTTGTCGATAAGCTCCTTAAGCCGTTTCTCATCCCTAGTTTCAACTGCTAGATTTATCTCAAGCATAGTCTGGCTCTCTCGAATTAGAACCATAGGTTACTGCCCCAATCTTTCAAAGACCTCTTTAAGAACCTTATTTACTACGCCACCAAAGCTCTCGACAACTACGCGTACTCCTGAAACATCTCCAACAGTTTTTTCGAGTAAAGATAATTCTTTAGTATATTCTCCTCTATAGCTTTCCCCTCCTCTCCCACTTTAAAGGACTCCTCAAGGAAGATTCTCTTAAGCTCAGCGTATTCCCCCATGAAACTCGTTCCATCTTTCCTAATGAACTTAAATCCATTGTATTGCGGCGGATTGTAGGCATAGGCTACCCCCTACGGCGTAGCCGAGATAGCCGAGAACAGCCTAGTCCTAGAGTTTGGAGAGAAGCCTGTTATCAGGTTGTACATCTCTACCGGGCTTTATATGTTCGAGCCTAAAGTTTACGATCTAATTCCGAAACGCGTAGATATGGGCTCTGAAAAGGCGGTCGAGTTTGAAAATGCTATTTTGCCTGAGCTCACTAAGCAGAGAAAGGTCTACGCCATGGTGATTCCTAAGGGTGTTTGGTGTCCCGTAAATACCTTAAAGGAATTAGAGAAGGCGGAGCAAATATTTAGAGTATTGCATCGAGAGAGCTTAGACTAACAAATTTATAATATCCATATTCTTCCTACCCGCTTGAATTTTTTATATACTATTTTCCTCGCTGTACGTAGGATTCCTTCTTTATCGTAGACTATAATTCCATCTGCTATGGCGTCTAGTAGCACTCCCCATCCTCCATCAATGCCGTCGAGGAGTTCCTTGGGAGTCAACCATATATCCTCTACTGTCTCTGCGCCTTCTTTATACTTTAGATTTTTAATCCTCCTCTCGTAGAGGTTTTGGGGAATATCTCGAGCTATGACTAAAACATCTATATCGCTTTCCGGAAATGGTTTTTCTAGACCCCTAGCAACTGAGCCGAAAATTAAGATTCCTACAACGTCCGCCCTACTAATTATTCTTTCTATAAACTTGTTCAGATGTTCCTGGTATTCCCGCCTCCTAAGCTTAGGAATCGTCAACAATCTATTTCACCAAAGAGCTCTTTAACAAGCTCGTAAACTCTTTTGGCATTTCCTAAAAGAGCATTAGCTATCTCTCTAGAATATATCTCTGAAGGCTTAATAATTCTGTCGATCGTTTCCCAGCCATATCTAGGGGTCGTGCCTTGATCTTCTAAGACGATAGCGTATGTTACTGCTTCGTCTAATTTCCTCATTAGATTTTCTTTCAGATCTACAAGACCTCCGGCGATTAGAGCTTTTAAAACGAGCGTTGGTCGGTGAGTTTTTCCGGGTTCAAAGCCAAGTGCGACTATCAGCGCTTTGATAGCTTTTTGAGCTGAAAGTTCTGCGTGGAAGACGGCACTAGCGTATCTCTTATTCTTGAAGCTTTCGAAAGCTTCTTCTAGATTCTCTAAAGCCATAGAGAGCCAATCAAAAGCTTTTCTATGTTTAGGCACGAGATCACCTTCATTACTATCTATCCACAACTTTCCATTTTAAATAAATTTCTTAACAAGAGCTTTAATTAACATCACGTATTCATTTTTTAGTTTTTCTAGTCTTTTCTCATTTCTCGCTTCTATTACTAGATTTATCTCTGGCATTGTCTGGCTTTCCCTAATTATTACCCATTCATCTTCTAGGTAGATCTTAATGCCATCTTCTAGTTTTTCGGCCTCCGGATAGATCTTTCTTACTTCCTCTACGACCCTTTTCTTTACTTGGTCGCTTCCCGCGTTTATGTATAGCTTCTCCATGGGTTTTACCGGCACTTCACTTAGAGTTTCAGATATTCTAACTCCCTGGGATACTATGCTAGCCATAAGTAGGGTCGATAATATCCCGTCTGAAAACGGGTATAGGAAGCCGAAGTAGAAATGTGAGCTCTGCTCGATCCCTATGGCTGCGCAGTAGTCTCTAACTTTTTCTTCTATAAATCCGTGTCCAACCCTAGACCATATGACCTTTGCCCCGATATCCTCGGCTACTTTCCTGAGCGCTGTAGCCGTGTCGTAGGTTAATACTACAGTGTCACCCTTCTTGACTAGGTGTTTTACGAAGACAATCCCTGCCAGGCTCCCGGTCAGTTCCCTCCCCGTATCGTCTACGAAAACTGATCTATCGGCATCTCCATCAAATGCTACTCCGAAATCTGCCTTTTCCTCGAGAACTCTCCTCCTCAAAGTGAGCATGTTTTCTCCCTTAGGCTCGGGTCTAATACCGTAGAAATCTCCTCGGATCTCTGGGTGCAAGATCTCATATTCTACGTTCAGGGTTTCGAGGATTTTAGGGAGGACTAAATTTACGACTCCACCAAAGGTTTCGGCTACTATCTTAACCCTATTTTCTATCTTCAAGTATTTGCTTACTGTCTCTATATAGGATTCAAGAACGTCTTCTTCGACCACGACTCCTGGACATTCAGATTTTCTGGGCCCTCCTGACAGCGCTACCTCTTTAAGTTTTATATATTCGTCTATGAAGCTCGTCCCGTCGGATCGGATAAATTTAAAACCATTGTATTCTGGGGGATTATGACTATTATGGCAGCAAACTCCTCCAATTCCTGCTATAAAGGTTTCTCCTTCTACAGAGAAGTCATAGACGTAGTTTGAAGATGGTTCAACTTTTTTAATTTCTTTTATTGGAAGTAAGATTAGGTCACCGATTCTTAAGTGCCTTTTTTCATGCACCTTGTATGTTAGGGATAGGCTCTTTGAATTCCAGTGATCTTTCCAGA
>QMSC01000091.1 GCA_003649515.1 Thermoprotei archaeon
ATAAGGGCGGGGTTCAGTGAAGTTTTAATGGAGGACTACGACGCTAGGGATGGTATTGGTCCTGGAGGATTAAAGGCTTGCTTCCTGGAGATACTAGGCTCACGCTACTTTATACTCCTCTTTGATGCAAATAATATGTTGCTCAAAGTTAAGAAAAGCCTTTATGACAACATTATTTCTAAAGGGAACTATAGAGACGGCTGCATAGCTACAACCGATACCCATGTTGTTGCAGGCTTAAGAGGAGGAGAAGAGTACGTCCCCCTAGGATCCAGGATCCCCCTCGAGTACCTCCTAAACAAATCTTTAGAAGCTCTCGAAAAAGCGGAAAGGTCTGCTAAATCCTGTACAGTACGTGTATTGTCCAAGAAAATCAGGGTAAAGGTTATGGGTAGAGAGAGTATCGAGACCCTTCATAGGTTTGTTGAAAAAGGTTTGAAAGCAGGCCTGTGTATGTTATTCTACATCTGGGCTTCTCCGCTCATCTTTCTAGCATTTTTGTGATATACTCCCACTGGCTATCGACAAAATCCTGTAGCTCTTTCACGTCCTGCTCGCTTAGTTTTCTAAAGCGCTCTTGAAGCCTCAGATACTCGCCTATTGGCTTGCGTTGTTTTTTGTCAAGCAATCGGGCGCTGGGTCCCGTCAACTTAAACTTTCCATACACAACCTCGTATAGGACCCACATGCCTGTCTCTACTGCTAGACGAGCTACTTCAATTGTTTTCTCTGAGGGAAATCTCCATCCCACGGGACAAGGCGCGTGCAAATGTATGTACTTCAAGCCCTTCATCATACTTGCCTTTTTGACCTTGTTGTATAGGTCTACAGGAAAGCCTACGCTCGCCGTGGCAACGTAGGGTATACGATGAGCTACCATTATTGCAGGGACATCCTTTTTATGCTCCCTCTTGCCAGTGACAGTTGTAGTAGTCCAAGCCCCGTAAGGTGTTGCACCAGACCTCTGAATACCCGTGTTCATGTAAGCCTCATTATCATAACATATGTAAATGATATTATGGCCTCTTTCTGCAGCCCCAGAAAGAGCTTGAATTCCAATGTCTACTGTACCTCCATCACCCGCCCAGACTACTACATGAACATCTGTTATACCCTTAGCTTCCAGAGCCTCCAATATTCCACTAGCCGTTGCAGCAGCCGCTGCGAAAGCTATGTGAAGTACAGGAACTTTAAACGCTGATCTTGGGAACGGTCCTGCCACTATCGACGTACAGCAGGCGGGTATTACTACGATAGCCTTCCCCTCTAAGGCTTTTAGAACGTACCTAAGCCCTATACCTATGGGGCAACCAGGACATGCCGCATGACCGGGAAGCACATACTCCTCTTCCGGAAATAACCTCAATACACCTGGTTTACTCATGGAATCACCTCCTCCTTTACACCATACCAGTGAGGTCCCACCCTCTTGTTACCTCTTTGAAATTCCTTTAGAGAGAAATCTAGCATTTTCAAGAAATCTTCCACTGATACCTCTCTCCCTCCCAGACCTGCGATAAATGAAGCGAATTTCGGTTGAATACCGTTCATAAAAAGCACAGAGGCTATTTCAGTTGCTAAAACTCCGCAAAGCCCCATTGAGATATCCCTTTCTACAACTATTACACCCTCCTTATTCGAGAGACATTCCACAACATCCTGTACCGGGAACGGTCGTATGACCCTTATCCTGCATAGACCAATTTTTACTCCATTTTCCCTCAATTTATCGACTGCTTCTCTAGCATCTCCAGAGCTACCACCCAGCGTTATCAGTGCATACTCAGCGTCATCACAGCGGTATTTTTCTATTAATCCGCCATAGCGTCTTCCAAAGATCTTGCCGAACTCTTCGTCCACCTTCCTTATGATATCTCTGGCAGATTCCATGCCCCTCTGCATGAGGTATCGGAACTCCATATAGAAATCTGGGAACACAAGGTTTCCATGCGATACAGGATCCTTCACGTCAAGCAGAAATGCTGCAGATTTTCGAGGAGGAAGGAACTCGTCAACGATTTCCTGCGAGGGCACATCCACGGGCTCTGCTGTGTGCGAGGAAATAAAAGCGTCCCATCCTACCATTACAGGTAAAAGCACTTGTTCATTCTCCGCTACCTTATACGCTTGAAGGATCATGTCTAGAACTTCTTGAGCACTTTCTGCAAAGAATATGAGCCAGCCCGAGTCCCTAGGAGATAGTATATCCGCATGCTCTGTCCAAATGTTCCATGGAGGTGCTATAGCTCGAGTTACAACTCCCATAACTATGGGAAGTCGTGCGCCTGCTGCCCACCATAGCATTTCGTACATGTACAGCAGTCCATGAGAGGAAGTCGCAGTAAATACTCGCGCTCCCGTGGCTGAAGCTCCTATGCATGCTGCCATGGCGCTATGTTCCGATTCGACTCGTATCATCTTAGCCTTAAGCTCGCCTCTCTCAATAAACTCTGCAAGTTTTTCGACAACGGTTGTTTGAGGAGTGATCGGATAAGCGGATATAATTTCGGCACGCGCCAGTTTTGCAGCGTATGCAGCAGCGTAATTTGAGGTTAAGACTAGTTTTTTAACATCCATCCTCGACGTCATAGTCCCTCCCTCACCATTTTAATTGCTCCAGTTGGACATTCGTTAGCACAAATACCGCATCCCTTGCAGAAATCATAATTTATGTGGGGAAAGCCCATCTCGTCGAAGGTTACAGCAATATCGGGGCAGTACATCCAACATAATCCGCACTTCTTACATTTTTTCAACTCGATTACTGGTTTTAAGAAACGCCATAATCCCGTTTTGCCCACGCTCGCTTTCGCGGGACGAGAAATTGGTGTAAGAGGTACCTTAAAGCTCATAAATTCACCACCTGTACCTTATTGTAAGCCTCAATAATCCCTTTAACGTTAAGTTCGCCCACCCTCCTGCTCCACCTGTTTTTAACCACGGCTGTTATAGATTCTAGGCTCACTATATTTGTAGCCCTTATAAGCGCTCCAAGCATAGGCATGTTCACCAAAGCTAGGCCAGCAAGCTTAAGCCCTAGAGACAGGGCTATGCCCGTCGCATCCACTACGGCAGCTTTTAGACCTTTAAATGGAAGATTGTTAGGGCTCGGCGCATTTATTACTAACAGTCCCCCTTCTCTTAACCCCTCGGTAACATCCACCATAAAGGGCAGATTTGGATCGAGTACAACCACTACATCTGGCTCCTTTACGGAGCTTCTCGACCTAATGGGCTTGTCAGAAATCCTATTTGAAGCAACAACAGGAGCTCCCCTTCTTTCAGCTCCAAAATAGGGTATTGCTATCGCATACTTCCCCTCCCTTACGGCTGCTTCAGCCAATAATTGCGCTACAGTTACTACTCCCTGTCCTCCTCTACCATGCCATCTGATCTCATAAACAGCCTTCATAAGCATTCAAGACTAGACACATGTATGGAGTATATCGGTCTTACGTAATGTGAGTATTACATTGCCCTAGACTACATTTAGCTAATGTAAATTGTAGAAAACCAAGTTGCAATATTTTTCCACCATTAATGAATATAACAATCATCTATAATTGAAGTTTTAGTGAGCTTGTATGTTTTGCAATGAATACCCCCTCATCAAGAACCCCCCTCCTGGTGCTAAGGCCAAGAAAATACTATCCCTTGATGAGAAGTACTTAATGCAGTCCTTCCGCCGATACTATCCACTGGTGGTAAAGCGGGCAAAGGGGTTCCTCGTAGAAGATGTTGATGGGAACATATATATCGATTTGAACGCTGGAATAGCCGTCGCAAGTACAGGACACTGCCATCCAAAAATTGTCGAAGCTATAAAGAAAAGATGTGAGGAACTACTCCACTACAGTATAACGGATTTCATATACGAGGATACCGCTATTTTGGCAAAGAAATTATCAGAAATAACTCCTGGAGATTTTGAGAAAAAAGTTTTCTTTGGAAACAGCGGAGCCGAGGCCGTTGAGGGGTCGCTAAAAGTTGCCAGAGGGTATTTTGAGGGTAGGAGACCTTACATATTGGCATTCATAGGATCCTTCCATGGCAGGACCATCGGCGCTCTTTCCCTAACTTCAAGCAAGCCCATCCAGAGAAAAAACTTTCAGCCTCTAATGCCGTGTGTTGAGCATGTACCCTATCCTTACTGTTTCAGATGTCCTTGGAAACAACGCTTTCCCGAATGCAATTATTGGTGCGTAGATTTCATAGAGGAGTGGTATTTCCAGAAATTCATTCCTCCTGAGGAAGTTGCAGCCATAATCTTTGAGCCAATAGCAGGAGAAGGAGGATATATAGTTCCTCCAGATGGTTTTTGGCAAAAAATAAGGACGCTTGCAGACAAATATGGGATTCTCTTGATAGCCGACGAGGTACAATCAGGGGTGGGACGAACAGGAAAATGGTTTGCCATTGAACACTGGGATACTATGCCTGACTTAGTCCTGATAGCGAAAGGAATAGCCTCAGGTCTCCCATTAAGTGCAATTGTCGGAAGGAAAGATATAATGAGCCTTCCACCCGGCGCACATGCTTCTACATTCGGCGGAAATCCTGTATGTTGCGCAGCAGCCCTGGCAACAATACAGGTCATAGAAAAGGAAAGGCTTTTGGAAAACGCAGAGAGAGTGGGAAGTTTCGCTATTAAGCGGCTTAATGAGATGAAGGAAGCATATGAGAACATCGGAGATGTACGTGGCAGAGGGTTAATGATAGGAGTGGAGATAGTGACTGACAAAGCTAGTTACCGCCCAGCACCAAAATTAGCACACGAAATTATAGAGGAGGCCTTTAGAAGAGGATTACTGTTGATAACCTCAGGACTATCCGTTCTTAGAATATCTCCCCCACTAGTTATAACGATGGAGGCGATGGAAAAAGCGCTAAATATTCTTGAGGATATTATAAAAAATGTAAGCAGAAGATAAAGTATGCACATGAATACCAAAGGTGAGGAGGCGCTTGTCATATATTCCCACGCCTGATGAAATAAGAATTCTCAGAAAAAGGGCTGGGCTCACTCAGAGAGAGCTGGCTAGAAGAGCAGGTGTAAGCCAATCACTTATAGCGAGAATTGAGGGAGGGAGCGTTGATCCAAGGCTATCGACACTAAAACGAATCTTGAAGGTTATTGAAGAGGCGCTTGAAGAGAAATCGCATGCACGACACATAATGCACTCCCCTGTTATAACGTTAAGCGTGAGCGATCCCCTTGAGAAAGCTGCAAAGCTTATGTGGAAACATAATATATCACAGATACCAGTGGTAGATAATGAAGGTCGAGTTATTGGAACGATATACGAAGACACTATCGTGAAGAAGCTTTTAACCTATAAGGATGCAGATAAAGTTTTTAAAATGCCTGCGGGTGAAATTGCAGAAGCACCGTTACCAGCAGTAAGTCCCGATGAGCCTGTTGAAAAGGTTGTTAGGATCCTTTTAAGCGGCGTGCCAGCAGTTCTAGTCGTCGATAATCGCAGGCCTATTGGCATTATAACGAAAAGCGATATAATAGCAGTACACTTACACCGGACTAGCGCTTAAAAACTAGTGGTGCTATAACCCTATATCTAACACCGTAACCCTGCCCCTTCCTGTCAAGTAACCCCCTTTTAAAAAATCTTAAAAGATACGTGGCTACGGAGTTCATTTTCAGACTTAGACCGTACTCTTCGTTTAAGATACGGTATAAATCTCTACAGGTAAACCAGGCTCCATTCCCAAAATTATCAAGAATAGCATCCCATATGATCTCAGAGAGACTTGTTCTTTCCCCCTCCCGTTCAACGCC
>QMSC01000092.1 GCA_003649515.1 Thermoprotei archaeon
AAACACTTCTCGAATACTGCAAGAGCTGTCTGCTTTAAGATGTCTACGTACTTACTGATCCTTCTCCCAATTTCTTTCCTCTCGTCTAGGAAGTAGGGTACGAAGTCCACGTCGTAGTACCTTTCCCGCTTGTACTTCTTCTCCGGTACCTCCACCTCTTTAATGACCATAGCCTCTCTCATTTTCTTGAGATGATCTAGAATAGTGCTTGGAGAGAATTCAAGCTCCTCAGCTATCTGCTTAGCAGTGAGCGGGCCCTTAAGCGATAACAGTACAGCTATAGCTAGCCTTGTCCTATCAGAGAGGACTGTGAGGGGATCAGGTCTTCCCAAAGCCTTCTCCCCGAACTCTCCCGAGCCCCACTTCGAAGCACAAAGACCAGCGTACTCCTTCACCTTGATCATTTTTGGTCAATTAGTTTATTAGCTAGTTAGCTAATAAACTTATCGACTATCTAATACTTGAAGCATAACCCTTGAGACACCTATAACAATTTATTAACCTAAAATACTTCTCGTGGGAGAACATGTTTTCTTTAAAATAGTCTTTGAAGAACCTTCAAAACCGCTATTAGAACCAACCCTATGGCTAGTAGTGTGACTCCGACTTTGAAGCAACCTTTCTCGAAGCCTTCCATTACTATTGTTAGGCGTATAAGAACGCTTTTTCCCGAACTGTTTCTGAACACAAAGACATATACTCCCCTTAAGGGTTTAAAGTTGAAATCAATGCTACTAGTTCCATTAACTGCGTAAACATGACTATAGGACTCTCCTCTAATGAATTTTAAATACTGGGTTACATCCAGTACTTCAATGTCCACTTTCGCTACCGAAGGAATTACTTCAACTAAAACCCTAACGTCGCGCTCGTATAGATAGAAGAGGCGTGTCTCGAACTCTCCAGCCTTTACTGAAATAGTGGCCCTAGCTACATGTTTTTCAGATTTCAGTACAACGACGCCAAGTACGGTTAGCCCAGCTAGAATGAGAACGAGACCTAGTCTCGTAAAGGGCTTCATAGCTCAAGCCACCTCGTGAAATAGATATAGCATATTGCGATCAAAGCTATAGCAAGCAAAGAGGATGGTATTAGGTGGTATACGTGTGCGTGACCAAGTATGGAATTTATAAAGCAGTAGGGGGGTATGAAATTAACTAGAGGATTTCTACGCAACCCTGCTGTAATAAAACTCATGGCATAGAGGATGGAGACTGAGGATATGAAGCTGGGAATAGGGGTCTTAAACGCTAGGGATATCGTTAAACATATGGAGAAAATGTACAGGAAGCTGAGGAAGACTGTTAAAAACCATTTTAACCATCCAAATCCTATTTGAACAGGATAGGGGTAGAAGAAGGGGAATGGCAGTAGATGAGCTGTAAGGTAAATTATAAAGGGTACCATAAAGGTGACGGAAGACTCGACAATAAATACCTCACTTCTCCTGTATGGAAAAGATAGTAGGTTTTTCATGAGACCGGATGATATAGCATGGGCTATTGATGAGGTGAGCGTAGCATAAATGAATGATATAAAGAGGTAGTTTATCATAGCATAAAATGTTCTCCTCAGCCCATCTAATACTATTAAGTATATGAAGGAACCACCAGTTTTATCTGTGTAGGTTCCCATTAAGTAGAAGCTCATATAAGCCGTAAATGAGTTGAATACGGCTAGGACAACTATCACTTCAAGCACTGGGAATCTTAATAGTCTTGAGAGTTCGAAGCGAACTAAGCTACTGAGCTTCCCCACTAACATCACCTACTGCCTTCCGATATATTTGCTCTAGGAGCCCATATCTAGGCCTTAGGGAAATTAAGTAAAGGTCGTATTTCAGTGCTATCTTATGAACTTCCCTCTCAAATGCTCTAATATCACTAATCTTAACGTATAGCCTACCCTTAGAAGTGTCTAAACGTATATCCTCAACTACCTCCAAATCCTTTAAATACTTAAACCATAAATCGGGGTTAAAGACATCAAGGGCATACTCTGTAACCTGATACTTTTTGGCTAACTCCCTTACGGAACCTTCAGCAATAACCTTCCCCCTGAATATTATGGCTGCCCTATCGCAAACCCTTTCTAGCTCAGCTAGTATGTGGCTTAGAATCAAGAAGCTCATTCCCCTGTCTCTATGAAGGGATTCAATTAAGTCTAGTAGTTCACTCCTACCGCCCGGATCTAAGTAGGCTAGAGGCTCATCTAGGATTACTAGTTCCGGGAATCCTAGCAAGGCCTGAGCCAATCCCACTCTTTGCCTCATTCCAGCAGATAGCTCTCCTATCCTTCTATGCTTAAACCTCTCCGCCCCAACGAGTTTCAATACTTCTCTCACAGCTTCTTTAGGCTCCTTTAACTCTCGAAAAAACGCCACATACTTTAAGTAATCCTCAACCACAAGGTATTCAGGTAAAGGAACACCTTCATGCAACACTCCTACTTTCTTTTTAATCCTATGACCCATAGTCCAAGGGTTAAGACCAAAAAATTCGATAAATCCCTTGTCAGCCTTTAAAAGCCCGAGCGCAATCTTAATAGTAGTCGTTTTACCTGCACCATTAGGTCCTATAAGACCAGTCACACCCCTTCCAACTTGTAAATTAATGCCGTTCAGCGCTCTTATCCTACCAAAGCTCTTATATAAGTCTCTTATATTGAGCAAATACATGCTGTATTCTTAAATATTTTCCGAAATATATATATATTTCGATGTCAGTAATTATCACATGCAGAAGATTTACTTAAAGAGCCTATTGGTACTCCTATTATGCGCTATAGTCATAAATGCAACAATGGTTCTCTCAGTACTGGTCTGGGATGAGGACATAGATAAGGATCCCGCCGGATCCTATGTACGGTCCTATGTTCAAGGAGACGATGTGGGTAGCTACTTCGCCGACGGCTCAATATATGTTGAGCATGAGTGGTATAAGATATACCCTGAAACGGCGGGATTCAAAGATACATATTATCTCGATGCGCTAGGCAGGGTATACCGTGTAGAAGTTGAAACATGGGGAGAGTCCGATCCTCTTGGAATTTTCTTATACGCCAAAGCGGTAATAGACGCAACAGCACAGTAAATAGTAACAATTTAAAAAGTTAATAAAGTAGACAGTACTTCACTAAGCCAGAGAATCTAGAGAGGAAAGTATGAAACGCTTGAAACATCTACTCCTCTTGCTATTGATAATAGCAGTTTTCCTAGCGGAACGAACACTCTCCTCAAAGCCGCCTTGGTTTAAGAAAGGGGTATACGTAGAGTATAGAATTACTGATAGTATAGCTTCCAAGGAAATATATACTGTGAGTCCTGAAGCTCTCGTAGCTCTTAAAATACTATACAAATATGAGGTTAAGTATGGGAACTATACTATTGTTGTTTATACAGATCTTAGTTTGGAGGAGGTTAGAGAGAGGCTTGAAGAGATGTTTAAGGAGAGAAAGCCTCGTGCACCTCAAACTGTAACGATGTTTAGTAAAGGCCTTTACGAGAAAATTAAGGCATTAGCACAGGAAGGTAGATTACCGCTAGTGATTAAAAAACACTATACTCATTACTGTACTACGCTTTTCCACATAATTGATGTTAAATACTATTGGAAATGCATGGGATTTAGAAATGGGTTAGCTTTGATAGAAGTAGGATTTATCGGTAAAATTAAGAAATTCGATATGCAAACTGAAACCTGGCAATATAGTTTTATAAACCACACCTTCACCTTCCTACTTGACCCAGATACTAGAAAAGCTTATACGTTAGGTGGAGAGTATCTTGGAGTCGTCCCCTACTGGATTTCCGGTATTGAACGTACGTTCCTCCTTTACGAGATGTTTGGCATAACTGTTAATGGAACTATTAAAGAAGAGGGAGTTGCAAACACGCCTCTAGGAAAGTTCGATGTATACTATGTGTGGGCACCTGCAACTCTCTGGACGTTTCCTTTCAAGCAAGCGGCATTTGAGAAAGTGACAGGCCTATTAGTAAAGACTCATGAGTACTGCGACCCTGTTCTAAAACACTTTATGAACATAGCAGGAATCTCCTGCAGTAAAAACGGCGTGTTTGTGATAAGCAGAGTTCAGAACATAGACATTTCCCGAGGATACGGTTTTCAAGTAGAGGAAAAGCTTATAGTAATTGGCTTAGCCTTACTCTGTATCCCATTAATCTTCATCCTTATGAAAGTTTTAAAGAAGCCAAAACCTTAACGACCATAAATGTTAAGCAGAGCAAGGATCTTAGAATAGGTTTTAAACACTTTAAACTGAAGGATTTCCAATAATCCTCCTCATGAGAAGATATGCAAGAGAACCATCGAAACTAGTTGAAGATAAATCCTTATGTTAAGAAGATGCCCAATTAGCATGAGGGGTACTAGCTATAGAAAGACTTTTCCTCTCGAATCCTTCATGGACTCGTCCCAATCTCTAATCCTACCTTCTTCCGCATCTTTTTCAGCCTCGGCTAAGCCTTCTAAAGCCTCTGGGTTCAGTAGTAGGTCGACTGTTTCAATTATTTCTTCAAGCATGTTTCGGAAATCCTCTAGCCTACGAACATCCTCCTCAGTTAACGGTTCCTTGATAAGTTTAACGGACATCACATCGCTTAGGTAGACAGCTTATAAAAAATTACCACACTTGAGACGCACGCAACAATTTATTAATCAAGGTATCTTCCGTGAGAGAATGGTCTTCATTATCGAGAGATGGGAGGATATTAGAGGAGCCTTTTGGTATACGAGAGATAGCCCTACAACGATATTAGCTTCAGCCTTCGCTATAAGAGCCTACTACGAACTTAGAGCCCTGTTGAAAATGTAAAAGGTAGCTTTGGACTAAGGTAAAGCACAGAACAGCACATGTTACGGCTCCAAGCCTCTCAAGGCTCATAATAACCATTACTATTTTAACTCAATTCGCTTCATGATAAAGTGTGAGGTGATAGGTAAGTGGAGGTGAGGTTTGGCCCCGCAGGAAAGCCCATAGGCCTTAAGAGCAAGGAGCTGAAGGACATACCTCCCTTCCTCAAGCAATGCAAACTCAACGCAATGGAATATGAAGCTGTTAGAAGTGTAAAAATTAGCGAGGATAAAGCTAGAAGCTTGGGAAAGCTCGCCAAAGAATACGATATACTTCTATCGCTACACGCCCCCTACGCGCTCAACCTCGTTTCCATGGATGAGGAGAAAGTTAAGGGCAGCATTAATAGGCTTTTATTAGCCGTTAAAGCCGCCTACTGGATGGGAGCATATAGAGTTGTATTTCATCCCGGGTATTATGGTGACTTAGAGCCTAAAGAGGCATTAAGAAAAGTCATTGACGCGCTCTCTGAGGTCGTTGAGAAAATGAGAGAAGAGAGAATAAAAGGCCCCATATTAAGTCCTGAAACTACAGGTAAGGTCAAGCAGGTCGGATCGCTAGAAGAGGTCGTTGAGATGGCAAAGGCTCTAGGCACCAAATACTGCATACCGACCATCGACTTTGCGCACATATATGCCCGTACATGTGGAGAGAAACTTAGGAGCGTCAGCGAATTCGTAGAGGTATTGGAGTACGTAGAGGACGAGTTGGGATCAGTTGCTGTATCGCCCCTACACGTACACTTCAGCGAAATAGAGTATGGGCAGGGAGGAGAACTCCGCCATCACCCCATTGGAAGCGGTTACGGACCCAAGTTTGAGCAACTTGCCGACGCTTTAATAGAAGTGGGATACTC
>QMSC01000093.1 GCA_003649515.1 Thermoprotei archaeon
CATACCCTCACGTTATCCAAACGCTTTCGAGTCTGGTTATCCAGGCATGTACTATGACAAACCCACAGCAGAGAGAGCGATTAAAGCTACGGAAAAAATCATTGAGTGGATGAGAACATGGTTAAAAACACTTGGCGTAAGAATGTAGAGAGGTCATTAGTAGGTTTAGCAGATTATTTAACATAGAAGCAGTAATTGTATTCGGCTCATGGACACGTAGTAGAGGTGGAGAGTGGAGTGATGTAAATGTACTGATCATAGGAAGTGTTAGTCATTTAAGTCCATTAGAGAGATTTAAATTAGTTGTTGAGTATAAACCCCCACGCACTGACATATTTCTCTACACCTATGAAGAGTTGAAGAATATGTTTAGGAGAGGCAATTCACTAGCAATATCAGCATTAGCTGAAGGGATACCAATTAAAATTAGTAAAAGAGTTAAAGAGCTAATAAATCAAGCTAAACATTATTACGTACGACGAGGAAGCATATGGATAGATAAGCGTTATAAAACCTATTAGTATGGCTACTATGAGGAGGTTAATAAGCTTGGTACAAAGTTATACAATCCAGTATGCTTTGAGTGTTTGATTACCATATTACTACTTAAGGAATATTACCCCTCTTCCTGTACTCGTCTATAGTGTCTAATCTTATAAGCCGCAATTTACTATAGCCGCATTACCTGTTAAGAAAGACTGTCTTAACGTTAAGATTAAATCTCAACTCCATGACTCCAGCTCATCTATTCCTAGTAATATAGAACTTGAGCTGATTAATGTGAACAACTTTAATGGCCCATAGCTAGAGGCAATTTTCTAGAGGTAACAGTCTCCCACTCCTTCTCCTTAAGAGATGTAGTAATTCCCATTTACTTTCAATTAAAGATACTGGGTGATAATATACATCATAAATGTCGAGCATCCCACCTATGTATTTCTCATATCCTCTTAAGCCTCTAACTCTCATTCCAAGTATCGGTAAGAGATATGTAGTATCGAAGAGAATTCTTTCAGTCATGCTCTCCACATCTTCTTTGCATTTTCTCACTCAATTTTTCGACCTTGTCCCAATCAACTTTGGTATAAAAATTATTAAGCAATTCGTCGAGATCTGGAATTTTTCTAATAATTAGTTTATCCTTAACAACACTAGCTAGTACATAAGTATTGGGTTTTAATCCTAACACCTCCCTAATCTTCTTAGTGGTAAATATCTCACCTTTCCTGCCAACCTTTAATTTCTCCTCCATCATAAAAATCTTCCAATAAATACCTATAATCTGAAATATAAATGTCTTTCCGAAATTTAAGCGTATAGTGGATTATTTTTATTTTTCCACTTACTCAGAGATCTTCTATGTTAGTTCTAGTGAGAGTATGTTAACTATAATACTTATAACAGTACTTTGAAACTCCTACACAGCTATCACCTCATCTACAAATCGTTTAAGGAGGCCTACGAAAAGTACAATGTGACTGTAATTGGTAGAGGGGTACGCTGATAGTATTATACTCAAAAAGATAATATGTATTCACTTTATTTTAATTCTATAGGAAAGCCGAAACTTCTTGAAGATTAACCGTAAGTGGATACCTCAGCCTCCTTCTATCCCTTTTGAATTCTTTTAATTTCTATGTCTGTTTAAAAGGTTTAACAGAAAGTATAGTGACTAGTTTAGTACAACACTCAAATACTCCTTAATTTTAACTTCATAAGCGCCCTCTCATTAATTGTACAATTCTAAAGCTTAAGAACGTATTAGTATCACTCACTTCACGAAACTATTATAATTGTGATCTAGACACTACTAACTAATGAGGAATATGAAATTGAAAATAGACACTGATACACTCTTGAATTCTTGGGAACCCCCACGACATTTAGAACATCCTTATCTTTTCTTCTCAAAAAGAGATATACTAAGACTTAGACATAAAGTCGAATTGATACTTGGAGATCTTAATGAACTAGTAAAGAAGAACAGGTCTAAAATTAAGAAGCTAAAGAGAGCTAACCTTAATGAAGTTAAAGAGGTAACGCTTTTATCTCAAATGGCTACAGAATCTGCCTTCACCTATGCGCTAACGAGCGATGAAGAGTTCGCTAAGTTCACTTTAGACCTCATAGAGATAATAAAGGTGAAGGATTGGGTAATGCCTCCTCACAGACCGTTAAAGGTGGATTTAGGAGTTGCTAATGTAGCTAGCGTGTTAGGACTTGTATATGATTGGTTGTGGGACTATTTAGATGATAGTCTTAAAGAAGAAATCAAAGAACTATTAATAAAAAGAGCCTTGGAACCGTTTAGAATAATCTCTTCTAAAAAACTTGAATGGTGGACTGTAGTAACACATAATTGGAGGAGTGTTATTTGTGGGTGCATGGGTCTAGCTGCACTATCTATACTCGGCGAATATGATAAGTTCATAGAGTGCCTTAGAGAGGCTATAAAGGGCGTCACGGTAGTGTTTGATAGAATAGGAGTAGATGGGGGTTATGATGAGGGCGTAGGGTATTGGAGTTTCGGCATAGGTGAGGGCGTAAAGTTCGTAGAGGCTCTTAAGAGGGTGAGTAAAGGGGAAGTAAACCTTTACGAGCACCCGAAGTTAAAGATAACAGGGTATTTCGCTCTCTACCTCTATACACCGGATAATAACTGCTTCAACTTTTCGGATTGTGACTATAGACCACCATCAAGCTGGCTGATCGCAAAGCTTGCCTCAGAGTACCGTGATCCCTACCTGCAGTGGCTCGCTTGGAAGCTTAGGTCTGAGAACCCCTATTACTTGATATTCTATGATGAGTCCCTAAAATATAAGGAACCAGATCTACCACCTCACAGACTTTTTAGGGACATAGGCGTAGTAGTTTCGAGGAGTGATTGGAGTGATGAGGCTAGCTTTCTAGGCTTTAAGACAGGAAGAACTGTTGCTAATCATTCACACTTAGACATAAACTCCTTTGTATTTTATGCATTTGGAAAGAGACTTATAAAGGACTTAGGTTACTGGCCTTATACTCCTAATAAGGGCTTAGGCTTCTTCGATGTCAAGGAACGTAGATGGTATTATGAAGCTAACTCAACGCTAGGACATAATACGCTTCTAGTGGATGGTGTGGGTCAAGTATATGGATCTGAGAACTATGGCTCTATACTTAAAGCTAAATTTACAGATGCAATAGATCTCCTCATAGGTGATGGAAGGAGAGCTTACGCTGGTATGTTGAAGAAGTTCAACAGATGGATTATATTCATTAAGCCCAGAACCCTTATACTTGTCGATGAAGTAGAGTCTAATAAACCTAGGAAGTTCGAATTACTATTCCATCCAGATGGAAAATTGCAAGAGGATGACCAGGGTTTAACTATAGTGAATGAGCCAGTAGCTCTCAAAGTTCTATTCCTAAGGCCTAGCCAAGATGAGCCTAGAGTTATAAGTTACCGTTTGAGTAGGAGCTTCTATGAATCGAGAAGAGGACCTACAGTACAGGAGAATGAATATGTGTCAATTTCGCCCCTACTTAAGACTAGAAGATATATCTTCGTAACGATCCTACATGCATACAAAGTTAGAGAGTTACCTAAAATCGAGACCTCAATTATTGAGGAGACTCATGATGAGATTGCTCTACGAGTTAAAACAGAGGAGAAGCGTGTAGAGGCTAAAATAAGATTAAAAGACCTGACGTGCAATTTCAAGATAACTCGGTGAAAATATAACTAAAAGAGGGCCTGCAATTTTAGCTTCCTATTATTAGTTTGTAAACTTATAACAATCTCATCAACTTCTCACTAATGATTTCAGCTCTCAGAACAAGGATTTCATTATGGACAAGCTACATAATTACTCATAGGGATTTCAGCGGGATTTCCTAAAATTTCTGTTCTAGGTTTCTATTCTATAAGAAAGTTCATCCTCTGGTCCATTAAGACCATTTAATGTAAGCGCTTGAAGGGAGATACTTCCAAATCTAAAGGTAGAACTATACTGAGAAGCCTCTATAGAGCTTCTGAAACAGATCGGAGAAGAATTATCCAAGGGAGATCTAGGATAAGCTAATAATAAAATATGAAGTTCAAATGTATCACATAAGAACGATTATTTTATATGTTCAAGTAAAGTTGTTATATCTGATGTACTCGAATAAATATTCCATAAGAGTTAGATAAGAGAATAGAGCTTTTGATTGCAGTGAAACTTTTCACTAGTTGGGGAAATAAAGGCATACAGATTGCTACTGAGTGATAGCCCTTATCAAGTATGACAAAACGTACCTCAATGCCCATGCCCTCTAAAGAGAATTGTGACAATGTCCTCTAGATAGATTGGAGTATGGAATAGTTTCACTGTACTTAGACAAGGTATAAGTACAGTGAATGAGGGGCGGTCAGAAACCCCAGGCCACTGATCAAATCAATGATGACTATGACAATGAAGCTCCTCCAAGATAGGTAAAATATATAAGTGTAAAAGTTGTTAGAAAACTAGGTACCATATTCTTCAAAATGATGCCGGGGTAGCTCAGCCTGGGAGAGCATCCGGCTGAAGACCGGAGGGTCGAGGGTTCAAATCCCTCCCCCGGCACTACTCCTATGAAAAGAGAAAAACAGTCCTATCCTTTCTTTATAGAGGAGTACGTGGGATTATGTTCTCAAACTATTAAACATCAAACCGAAAGCCCCGGAGACAGGATGGGAAAACTACGTTCTCTGTGGGTAAAGTCTATTAGGTTACTAATATCTATTCTTGCTGGGTGACAGGACTTGGATGGAGTAGTCGAGTTACCTAGAGAAGTCTACGAACTACTCATAAAAATTGCTCGAAAGAGAGATAAAAATGTTGAGGAACTCATCATAGATTCCATAGCTGAACACCTGGATCCCAAGACAAGGATTAAGCTTTACATAAGCCTTCATGAGAAATATCTTCATACAGCTGAAGAATACTATGCCAAGGGCGATCTCGCTCAGGGAGGTGAGAAGTACTGGGGTGCACTAGTAGCGCTCTTAAACATAGTTGGTGAAAGGGAGAACCTACCTCACTATACCCATAGAGATCTCAGGGAAATAGTAGAATTCCTAGTTAACAAGACAGGTGATTCGGATTACTCTAGGTTATTCTCAGCTGCTGAGGCATTACATGCAAATTTTTATCATAATTTTATGACTAAATTGAGCTTTGAAGCACATAGAAAGGATACAATGAAGCTTATTAAAAAGCTCAGACAATATTTGGCTATTACTTAGCCCTCATGAACAAGAACTCTTTATCCTCCATCCCCCCTTTTCATTGGTGGGAGTGGGTTTCTTTCCTCCACTCCTACCTCAATCTAATTATAGAGTGCAATTGACTTCTAAGACATAGCATATATTATAGTTCATTGTTAAGGGCTATCAAGAGACCAGGGTTTAAAAACTAAAGAAGTTCCGTATGCCCACTCAGTATCTCTTAAAGAGAGCTTAGGTCTGAGATTACTGCTCTAGTACCTGCTGCTGAGAGTGCTACGAGCTCCATGACCTTGTAAGCTTCGATTATGTCTCTTGCTTTGTACCTTATGGTCAGCGCATCTAGCCTCATTACTCCAGGTATCAGTTCAGCAGTATCCGCATAAGCAGAGTTCAAGAGTCTTATCTCTAAATTAACTGGGTATTCTGTTCTTAGTGGTCTGGTATTCTTCATGTTCTCACAGGCACTCTTAGTCTTACTCCTAAGCTCGCTCTC
>QMSC01000094.1 GCA_003649515.1 Thermoprotei archaeon
AAGAGAGTACATCTGAGGGAATACAGTTGACACCCAGAAGGAGAAAGAAAATCCCTGTTCTACTTCCCGGGGATAAGATACCAAGCATTAAGGGCACTTTAGGTCCAGGCGTAACTAGGCGGGAAGATGGGAAAAATGTGAGCGTATTTGTGGGCCAGCTTTTAGTACAAGAGAAAGGTAAACAACGCGTGATCCAAGTAGCGCCATTAAAAACTGCATATATACCGATGCCGGGAGATATAGTCGTCGGAAAGATAATTGAAGTAGGGGTCACTAGCTGGTCCGTAGACATTAATTCCCCTTATACTGCTATTTTACCGCTATCAGAGGTATTTTCTAAACCGACCGAAATTACAAGAATAAATCTTTCAAAAAGTCTCAAAGTAGGAGACGTGATAATTGCAAAAGTAGTAGCCTTCGACCTTACACGAGATCCTGTACTAACGATAAAGGAATCGAAGCTAGGGAAAGTTCCCCGTGGAACGTACTTAGAATTAACACCCCTAGAAGCGTATGTTTTCTACAGGAGGATAGGAGAGGAAAAGCTCGTAGAAACCGTTAAACAAAAATATGGCTGCGAGCTATTCGTAGGCAAAAACTTTAGGATTATTTTAATAGGAGAGAGTCTTGAAGCTGAAAGGAATGCCATGCATGAAATAATAAGTACAATAAGGAAGTATGTAAAGGTGTGATGAAGATGAAGAGCGATCAGGCTATAAAGCTTCTCAACGATGAAGGACTACGACTCGACGGTAGGCGGCTTGATGAATTAAGGCCATTGAAAATAGAAGTAGGAGTTCTGAAAAACGCTGATGGTTCAGCGTACATCGAACACGGAAAGAATAAGATAATAGTTGCTGTTTACGGACCTCGAGAAGTTCACCCCAAACACTTAACCCTTCCTGATAGAGCTATAGTACGAGTAAGATATCACATGGCCCCATTTTCTGTTCCTGAGAGAAAGAGTCCAGCACCTTCAAGGAGAGAGATAGAACTCTCCAAAGTCATTAGGGAAGCCCTTGAACCTGCGATCCTCGTCGAGAAATTCCCCCGAACGGCAATAGATGTCTTTATAGAAGTCTTACAGGCCGATGGAGGAACTAGATGCGCGAGCATTACGGCAGCAGCCGTAGCCCTGGCCGATGCAGGAATTCCCATGAAGGACCTGGTAGCTGCTGTGGCTGTTGGGAAGATAAATGGAAAGATAGCCTTGGATCTAAACCACCTTGAGGATCAATATGGAGAAGGCGATATGCCAGTTGCTATGATGCCTGGGCTGAAGACGATCACTCTTCTACAAGCAGATGGAATTTTCTCAAAGGAAGAATTTAAGCAAGCGTTGGACTTGGCGATTTCGGGGATACAGGTAATTTACAGAAAACAGCGGGAAGCTCTTAAGAAGAAATACGAAAAAATGATTAGGACCGTGACAGGAGGTGGAAGCTGATGTCCAAACCTGAGAAAATAATACCTTTGATTCAAAAAAAGTCCATAGAAGCCCTGCTCGAAAAAGGGGAAAGGCTTGATGGCCGATCCCCTACAGCCTATAGATCAGTACGCATCACAGTAAATGCTATTGAAAGAGCTGAAGGTTCAGCAATTGCCGAGATAGGCAATACTATGGTCATTGCTGGCGTAAAAATGTCATTGGGTAGCCCCTTTCCTGACACTCCTGATAAGGGTGTGTTAATAGTTAATGCCGAACTGATACCAATAGCTTCTCCTACATTTGAACCAGGTCCTCCAGGCGAAGAAGATGTCGAGATTTCACGTGTTGTGGATAGAGGAATAAGAAGCTCAGAAATGGTAGACTTAAGTAAGCTGGCAATTATACCAGGCAAGAAGGTATGGGTAATATATGTGGATATATATGCACTTAATCATGATGGCAATCTATTTGATGCTTGTATGCTGGCGGCAACCTCGGCATTGCTTACTACGCAGAAGCCTAAAACCGTAGTGGAAAACAATGAAGTAAAACTTCTAGAAGAGAAAGAGCCATTACCTATAAAGACCCGCCCCGTATCAGTAACGTTCGCAAAAATAGGTTCTTATATGGTGGTAGACCCCTCTTATAAAGAAGAACTAGCTATGGACGCACGCCTGACATTAAGCTTCTCTGAAAACGGGGACATAGTAGCCGTTCAAAAGGGACTTCCTGGATATTTCAGCTATGATGAGATTATGCAAGCCCTAGAAATAGGGGAGAAAATATCTAGGGACATACGGAAACACCTACCTCCAATACCCACTTCTGCATCTAACGATTAGAAAACTTTAAAACCGACTACTCTTAGTTAGAAGGAGACTTAGGATGAGATCATGGGAAGAACTAAGATCGTAGGTGCTGCAGGAAAATACGGAGCGAGATACGGAGCAACTTTAAGAAAGCGTGTAAAGTTAATTGAAGAGCGAAGAAGAACTCCTCATAGATGTCCTCGATGCCGAACACCTGGAAGATTAGTCCGCATAAGTATAGGTATCTGGACATGTAGAAAATGCGGATATACATTCGCCGGAGGAGCTTGGGTACCCAAGACCATCTTGGGAAAGAGCTTCGCTCCCGAAGAACTGAAGCAGATAATGAAAGCCTATAAGTCTCCCGGAAAAGTCTTATAGATTGCTTTTGTAAAATTCTTTAATTGACCATGATAATTATTACAACTAGTAGGCATCCTAATCCCAGGCTCCGCAGTTTTGCGAAGGATCTGGCGAATGCGCTTCCTAATGCAATGAAAATTAACCGCGGCAAGCTAAGCATCAGTGAGCTTGCACAACGCGCCTACAGTTTAGGGGCTGATCGCGTGATACTAGTGAATCGTGGCGCGCGCGGAAATCCTGGCCGAATCCTGTTTTTAAGAGTTTTTGAAGACAAATTTCAGCTCCTCCCCTTAATACTTAAGGTGAAGGGAGTTAAGCTTCTGAGGGAAATTCCGGAATCCGCCCCCCTAGCTAGCGTCAAAAGCGCGTGCATAATAGTTCCTGAAGGTGAGACCAGTGACCTGCAACACTTAGGCGAGTCCCTTTCAGACGCTTTAAACCTTCATTACCTTGAGTCTGATACTTTAGGCATTCTACGACGCTACTTCGACATACTGATACTCGTTGAGAGAGCGAGTGATGGATACGTCGTAAAGTTTATCGGCTCGAAAAAGCTCTTGCCTGCAGGACCCAGAATAAAAATAGAAAGGGTAATATATAAGTCACCCATTATAAAATCGGAAGTTACGTGAGGCTCCTCAGGAATTCTTATATTACACCTTGCGAATGTCTTCATACCCTTGAAGATTGGCTTCTGAGATAAGGCTGTCACGATCCATCATAGGGGTTTTGAAACAGTATCGGTTTTGTGCATTAGATTGTGTTGTTTTGTAGTTTTTGAGTTCTTTTAGGGCTTTGATGTGTTGGTGTTGTGTTTAGGTTTATATAGGATTCGTGTGGGATAATTATTGACGGATAGCGACTGTGAAGTCCGCCTATGAGCTGATGAGCCTTTTGTGAGGGACGAGGCGAAATGAACCACTCCTTCGATGAAGGGAGCCGTGTAACAAAAGGCTCCCGTAGTCGGGGGAGGCGGAGATAAACAACCGTAATGACCCCTTCCGTAGCATCAAACTAATATAGATTAATACAAAAGCTACGGAACAGGAGAACGGTACCTCATGACCATAATTTCAAGGATCCTACTGAAACTTGTGGATAGGGAAATTCGAGATGTGCTTTACCACTCCTTAGTGCCGGAAGTAGCAACTACAATTACGCCTAGAGGCAAGGTTAACATTACTACCCCCTCTGCAGATACTCTTCTAATAGAGATACAGGCAAGAGATTTTGTCATGCTCAGGGCTTTAGTAAACAGCTACCTAAGACTTTTGAAAGTTATTACTGAAAGCTTACGCGAATTAGAAGAAGAGGGAGAACTTCGTTAATCAACTCTCTCCAATCTCACTAGAATCTTTCTTAAAACACTCATGAGTGCATGTACTTCCCGTTTATCAGGCATAGCTTTGCCTATTACTCTTTTAAAGGCTAGAAGAGCACTGCGTCTACGTGCAATGGGGTAGTTTATTTTATCTAAAATTTCCTCAAAGTAAGTATGTAGGATCCTTAGCTCATTAGAGGTCGGGGGGACGAACTTGTAGGCGCCTACATGTTTACTCTTTCTATACACTTCATTCTTATATATTTCATAGAGGATTATGGTGACTGCATGTGAAAGATTGAGTATGGGATAGATCGGCGCTGTAGGGATCGTTACAATTACATCACATTTTTCAAGTTCTTTGTTCTTTAACCCTACGTCTTCTCGCCCAAATACCAGTGCGACCTTTCCGTTAAACTTGAACAATCGCTGTGCAAGGTCCTCGGGAGCAATCGGCACTCTCAAGGAACTATACCTCTTCGGTATTTTTCCTGTAGTCCCCACAACTAAGCTCGCATCAGATATAGCCTCTTCAAAAGACCCTACAATTCTTGAGTTCTTAATGACCTCTTTTGCATGCGCTGAGAAAACATACGCTTCGGAACCTATCTCAGTACGGGGATTTACTAAAACAAGCCTTCGAAAACCAAAGTTTAACATACTTCTCGCAACATACCCTATGTTCAGTTGGTAGAGCGGCTCTACCAGCACCACTGAATACTTCTCGGAAGGCTCCATACCTCTCCCAACGCGTTTATCGGGATTTCCTCTCCGATCAGATATCTTGTCCTTAAAGAGCTTATTACTATTCCTCCTGATTACATAGCGTACATACTATTGCTAACAGACACCGCAGTATATCGTTAAATGTATTTTTAAGCCTACCCGTATCCCCATCTTTAACAACTATTCTTCGCTTAAACTTACCGGCCTTCACTTCATCAACTATTTCCACGCTTTCAGGCGCGGTTTTATCATCTGGTTCAAGAGCCTTTTTAATTACCTTGGGAAAAGGTGTTTCAAATTCGAATTCAAGTAATGCCTCTTTAATAACTCTTCGAATACCCTCCGCCTCCTATTATTTTATTAAATGACTCCACAAATTCTTCTAATTTCTCCTCAGGAATGAGCCCTCCAGCGGCGTTTGCATGACCTCCTCCAAATCCTCCAGCTTCTTTAGTTGCGTGTGCAAGGATCTCTCCCAGGTGGAGATTTTTATACCTCCTTAGGGCATTCCAAGGCTTTCTTACAGAGATCTTTAGCTTACTTTTCCCGGCTACAACTATGACAGGTTTTCCCGCAACGATCATTCGTGAAGAGGAAAGAATTGATGCTATGCTTCCTGCCATTTTCTGAGGTATCAAATCCCTTGCATCTACGAAAACGCAGTGATCGAAATGTCTAATGTATTTCTCCTCGGATAATATCCTATTGATAGCTTCACTGAGAATTTTCTTGTATTTCATAAACTCAGAAACTGCTTTATGTAAAGTTTTTCCGCGAAAACCTAGACCTAATGCTATTGCCAGACTGTATCTTTCAAGCCTACCGCATGCGTTCAAAAGCGTGGCATATTCTCGAGCGTCATAAAGGGGAGAGACTGGGTCCTCACGCACTAGATAGTACAGTGTACCAAAGATGCTTTCCGCTTGCTTAGCTGAATACCCAATGCTCAATAGATATTTAACGAGCTCGGTAGCAAGCCTTCTTTTTTCGTCTTCCGAGAGAGAAGAGTACGTTCGAGGTCTACTCTTCTCTACAGGT
>QMSC01000095.1 GCA_003649515.1 Thermoprotei archaeon
ATACCTGCATCTACCTTTACAGTCCGGTGACAACAAGGTTCTTGAGTATATGAATAGGAAGTACACTGTAGAGGAATACAACGAGATAGTTCATGCTTTTAGAGAAAAATTCCCAAATCTATTCCTGGCAACCGATATAATAGTGGGTTTTCCCGGTGAAGGGGAGAGAGAATTCCAGAACACCGTAAGAGAATTGGAGAAGATAAGGCCGGATAAAGTTCATGTGGCTAGATATACTCTTAGACCATTTTCGGATGGGTTTGTGAGAAAACAGGTACTGGAACCTGTGAAAAAAGCTAGGTCCCAGATAATCTCTAAATTGGCTGAGAAAATAGCCTTAGAGCGTAACAAGAGGCATATAGGCAAGGTGGAGAATATGATAGTTATGGAGGTTAAAGAACAAGTTAAAGGAAGACTCTTGAACTTTAAGCCTGTAATAGTTGAAGGAAGAGCATCTCTAGGTCAGATAGTAAAGGTAAGAATAGTAAGGGCAACACCAATAGACCTACGTGGAGTGTTCTTTAAAACATGACTACTATCCTAAATCGAAAATAGGGCGAAAATAACTGTTCGTGTAACGTCACATATGTGCACTTGGCACCAATCCCTTCTCCCGTATCTCCTCCAATCTTTCAATGAGGTTCTTAAGATCACGGTCACTTATTTTAAAGAACACAGGTGTAGGCTTCTTGATCCCGATTGGATGTGATACCGCTTCCCCAGCAATTTCCCATAACGCCTTAGATACCTCCCCCTCCTGTCCAATGAGCTCCCAAATCCTCTGAGCGCTTTGAGGTATGAAAGGAGCTAATAATATCGCTAAGGCATAAATTATTCTGTAAGCAACCCCTAGTACTGTACCAGCCTTCGCTTTATCAGTTTTTACAAGCGCCCAGGGTTGTTTATCGTTTAGATACTTATTACCCATCTTCGCAAGCTCTATGATCTGCATTAACGCCTCCCGGAACCTGAACTTTTCTATAAGTTCTCCAGCCTTTCGTTTCGTCTTCTTTATTGAATTTAATAGCTGTTCATCATACTTATCAGGATTCTCAACGCTCGGTACTTGACCTTCAAAGAACCTCCAAATCAGCGTAAGCGTACGGTGAATGAAATTCCCAATAATATCGTTTAAGTATACATTTATGGACTCTTGAAGCCCTTTCCAACTGAAGTTTATATCACGAACTTCAGGACGATACAGAATTAATGCAAATCGCCAATAGTCTGCTGGAAGCAGCTCAAGTGCTTCATCGATCCATATGCCCCATCTTCTACTCTTAGAAAACTTGTCACCTTCAAAGAGGAGATACTCAGTGGAAGCAACACTCCACGGAAGAACATAAGGCTCCTTTGAGGCTAACAATAGTGCCGGGAATATTATTGTGTGAAAAGGAATGTTGTCCTTACCTATGAAATACACGCTTTTCGTTTCCCTTGAAAACCAATATTGCTTCCAATCCTCTTCACGCCCTTTCTTCTTAAAGTACTCTATTGTGGCAGATATATACCCTAAGACCGCTTCCATCCATACATATATCGTCTTACCTTCAGCTCCGGGGAAGGGTGCTGGAATCCCCCATTTATTATCCCTAGTAAGAGAACGAGGCTCTAATCCCTCCTTAATCATGGCAAGGCTCATGTTTCGAGCATTTTCAGGCAAGTTCTTATTATTCTCAATATACTTCTTTATCTCATCTGCTAGCTTTGGAAGGTCGAAAAACCAGTGTAAAGTCTTTCTAATTTGAGGTTTCGCTCCACATATTGCACAACGAGCACCTACAAGTAACGTTGGGTTTAACAGCCTTCCACAGTGCTCGCACTGGTCTCCTCGAGCGTTTTCGTAGCCACAGTAAGGGCACGTGCCTATGATAAATCTATCTGGTAGAAATATTTCATCTCTGGGACAATAAGGCATTTCGACTTCTTTATTGAAGACGTACTTGTTCTCGTAAACTTTGAGGTAAAAGTCCTTTACGAAATTCTTATGGACCTCATTTTCAGTTCGAGTGTAGTTATCGAACGATATCTCCCATCTCTCGAATAGGCTCTTCACTATTTCATGGTTCTTGTCAGTAAGCTCCTTTGGATTAATTTTCCTCTTGATGGCTTCTATTTCAATAGGCGTTCCATGCTCATCTGACCCACTCACGAAAACTACTTCATGCCCCCTCATTCTAAGATAGCGCGCGTAAACATCGGCAGATAGCACTGACCCTATCATGTTCCCTAAATGTGGAATCGCGTTAATGTAGGGCCATGCTGAACAAACTAGCCATCTCTCCTTCTTAGGCAAAGTAACCCCCTCTTACTCATATTAGCCTACGCTATTAAACGTTATTCAAGAATTACTGCTAGTAATAAGAGCTAAGTTCCCAACCTCCATGTTGCCAAATATTCTTTCTGCTCCTCTGTTAATTCGTCTATCCCCACTCCAAGGCTCTTAAGTTTAAGCTTGGCAATATAATTATCTATATCCCGTGGTAGGCTATAGACCCTGGGAGCCAGTTCCACGCCTTTCTCTACGAGGAATTTCACGGCCATAGCTTGGTTGGAAAAACTCATGTCCATCACCTCGCTTGGATGCCCCTCAGCAGCTACTAGGTTCACAAGCCTTCCCTCAGCCAATAAGTAAACTCTCTTACCGTTCTTCAGTACGTACTCCTCCACATTGGTTCTTACCAGTCTTCTCTCCTTGGATAAGGTCCTTAATGCTTCAAGATCTATCTCAACGTTGAAGTGCCCAGCGTTTGCAAGAATTACTCCATCCTTCATTAAAAGTATGTGCTCGCCACGAATAACGTTCTTATTTCCAGTAGCTGTTATAAATACATCTCCTATTTTTGCCGCCTCTTTCATAGGCATTACCCTGAAGCCATCATATGTGGCTTCAAGAGCCTTTATCGGATCCACCTCAGTTATAATTACATGTGCTCCTAACCCTCTAGCGCGCATGGCTATACCTCTTCCACACCAGCCATATCCCGCCACTACCACGCGTTTTCCCGCTATCAATACGTTAGTTGCCCGTATAATTCCGTCAAGGGTGCTTTGACCAGTTCCATACCTGTTATCAAACAGGTACTTTGTTAGAGAGTCATTTACGGCTATCACGGGGTATTGTAGTACTTTCTCCTTCTCCATCATTCTTATTCTAATAACCCCTGTGGTGGTTTCCTCAGTCCCTCCAATAGCGTTGTTCACTACTTCTGCTACGTTCACATCAAGACTTTCGCGAACTACCTCGACTTCTTCTCCTCCTGAGTTAAGATACAACTTGTGCAATGTAGATACTATGTCAGCTCCATCGTCCATAGTTATGTGAGGCTTGAAGTTTATGGCTTGCGCTATTGCCCAATAGTAATCTTGCGTGCTCATGCCACGCCATGCAAAGACCTTCACTCCCTCTTGTGCCAGCGCAGCTGCCACGTCATCCTGCGTTGAAAGGGGATTTGAGGGAACTAATAATACCTCCGCCCCTCCGGCTCTTAGAGTCCTGACAAGAACTGCTGTCTCCTTAGTTACGTGAAGCGAGGCGCTTATTCTGATACCCTTCAGTGGTAGACTTTCTGAAAACTCCTCTCGTATTAGCCTTAGTACAGGCATGTACTGCTCTGCCCATCTTATTTTCTTGAAACCCTCTTCCGCGAGTTTTAGGTCCTTCACTTTAAAATCCACGTCTACCGCCTTCCCTAAAAACAGTATCACGGTGAAATAAAAGATTTGTTAAATTGAGAAAATGAAAATTATAGGAATGCGGTTTTAAGAGTATCAAGACATTTACACTTACGTTGCCGAGGTACTTTCGGTATAACTGAATAGAGCAATTTCTTAGCCTTTTCTACGTTCTCTGACATTACTTTAACAACTTCCTCTGCGGTCACTATTCTTTCCGCCCATATATCGTAGTCGGTGACCATGGCTATTAGCGCATAGCACATTCCTAACTCCCTTGCAAGATTTATCTCAGGAACCAGTGTCATCCCTATTATGTCGCACTTAAAAACATCCTTCCAGATCCTAGATTCAGCTTTTGTGGAGAAGCGAGGGCCTTCAATACAAATATAGCTCCCCTTCTCGTGTAACGTTATGCCTAATTCCTTCGCCTCCTTAGAGATAATGTCCCTAAGCTCAGGACAGAAGGGATCAAGACCAATTTGAATATGCGCTACCTTCGGGCCGTCGTAGAATGTATATTCACGACTCTTTGTCATATCAACGAACTGATCTGGTAGCACAAAGTCACCTGGTTTATAGTCCTCTCGAAGACTGCCTACTGCCGATACTGCAATTATTCGTTCAACGCCTACTTCTCGTAGAGCCCAGATGTTTGCTCTATAGTTTATTTTGTGTGGAGGGTACCTGTGCCCCCTTCCATGTCGAGGTAAGAAAGCTATCCTTACTCCCTTTAGGTAGCCTAGAAAGATATTATCTGAGGGATGTCCATAGGGTGTATGGATTTTCACTTCCATAGCTGACTCTACAATTGCTGGATCGTAAAGACCAGATCCTCCGATTATACCTATAAAGGGCTTTTCTTCACGTGCGCTCATAGTTTTCACAGATACTTTAAAAGAATCCTGGTTTTTAATTCTTCCACTAATTTCGATCGTCAAGAAAGGAAGAAATATTTAGGTTAAATCTCTTAAAACTAAAAAATTAAAAACATTTATGTTATTGCTGAGCGCTTGTTGCTTTCTCTAACATCAGTAGCCTTTGCCAGGACTCCTCTATATCCCTCTTCAGTTTCTCTAAAAGCCATCGATTCTCGGGTAATAGTAGGTGTTTAAATCTTCCCTGAAGCTTCAAGTATTCCTCTACCGGAACAACCTTGGCTGGCTTTATGTTTATTTTATACCTTCCGTTCTCAACCTCATATATAGGGAAAATTAGCGTCTCTGTGGCAAGCCTTGCTATCTTAATCGTGAGCTTGGGATCGTATCTCCAGCCTAGAGTACAAGGTGCAAGTATGTGGAGAACGGCTGGACCATCCACTTCGATCGCCTTTCTAACCTTATTTATAAGATCGGTCGGATAAGCTATGGATGCCGTTGCGGCATATGGTATTCCATGTGCTACAGCTATTCCTATTAAGTCCTTCTTCTTCTCAAGCTTTCCTGGAATAACTCTTCCAGCAGGACTGGTGGTTGTAGCTGCTCCTCGAGGCGTTGCACCAGACCTCTGAATACCCGTGTTCATGTAAGCCTCATTATCATAACATATGTATACAAAATCGTGTCCTCGCTCAAGGGCTCCTGAAAGCGCTTGTAAGCCTATATCAAATGTTCCGCCGTCACCACCAAATACTATGACATCATACCTTTCCTTCCTGCCATACTTTTTCTCCAATATTTTAAAGGCCTCTACAATGCCACTGGCAACTGCTGCAGCATTTTCAAAAGCCACGTGAACCCATGGAACTTTCCAGCTATTATATGGGTAAATTGTAGTTGCAACCTCAACACATCCTGTAGCGTTCACTATTACTGTGGGCCCTCTAATGGCTTTTAAAGCAAGCCGAGTAACTATTGCCGGTCCACATCCGGCACAAAGTCTGTGTCCAGGAAGCCTGTATTCCTCAAGAGGTATATCTTTAATAGTTTTCACAAACGCCATAATATTCACCTCCTACTCCCTTACCCCAATCCATACCTTCTTCTTCTCAACACGACCCTTCTG
>QMSC01000096.1 GCA_003649515.1 Thermoprotei archaeon
AAAAGAGGATAATTATCGCTGAGGGCGGTGGATGCGATACTACTAAGGCCTTTGAAACCCTAGGATACGCCAAAATCGCGAGAAAATATAACGTAGAGCTACTTGATGTCAATAGAGCTCCAGCTAGGAAAATTAGGGTCAAGAATTACAGCTACATCAAAAGCTTCTGGATAAGCGAAGTAGCCTTAGGCGAGAAGTTCATAATAAGCGTTCCATCGCTTAAGACCCATACTGATGAATGGCGCGTAACTCTCGGTATGAAGAATATGATGGGACTTCTGGCTCCGGGTAAGCGAGGACGGTTGCATAAGGACGATAGAGGAATCATTGACCTACTTAGCATAATTAGGCCAAATCTGACGGTAGTTGATGGGATCATAGGCGCTGAAGGCCATGAGCTTTCAGGAAGCCCCGTTAAAATGGGAATAATCGTCGCTGGATACGATTTCGTGGCGGTGGACTCGGTATGTTCAGCGATAATGGGCTTTAACCCGCTTGAGATAAGGCATATAAGGCTTGCTCAGGAAGTAGGCTTTGGGATAGCTGACCTAAGTAGGATAGAGATCCTAGGTCCTCCAATAGACAGTTTAATGCGAAAGTTTAAAAGTCCAGACTAGGTAACGTAGTTCAAAGGCGATTTCATGAAGATAACGGATATTCGGACAACTATTGTAAAGGGAAATTTTGAATGGACGCTAGTCAAAGTTTACACCGACGAAAACATTAACGGTCTTGGAGAGTCTTATTGGGGCGCTGGCGTTGTTGAGGTTATCGAAAGGCTCAAGAGGTCGCTTATAGGCGAGAACCCGCTAAACGTTGAGAGACTTTACCAAAAGATGTACAGAGGCTGCATTCCCATAGGTTCAATAGCTGGCACCGTAGTCACCGCTATAAGCGGCATAGAAATAGCTCTCTGGGACATTTTAGGCAAGAAGCTGGACTGCCCTGTATACACTCTGCTAGGCGGAGAATACCGACGGAAAATAAAGGTGTATGCAGACTGCGGTTCACCTCCTGACGGCGATCCCGAGTCCTACGTGAAGAGGGTTAAGAAGGTAATTGAGATGGGCTATAAGGCCGTGAAGATAGACATTAATCCGATTTCGAGTAGAAATGCCCGGGATCCCTATAATCGCAGGATTACAAGCAATGACATCGAGCACATGGTAAAGGTTGTGGAAACGGTTCGTGAAGCCATAGGAGATGAAATAGACCTTGCAGTAGATTGTCACTGGCAGTTCACACCGAGCGATGCAATAAAACTCGCCAATAAGCTCGAAGCCTACGATTTAATGTGGATGGAAGACCCCATACCTCCTGAGAATGTAGATGCCCTCGTAAAAGTCTCCCGTAAAACTAACATACCCATATGTACTGGCGAGAACTTGTATACGAGATATGGTTTTAAGGACATTATAGAGAAACAGGCCGTAGATGTAGTCTCACCGGATATACCGAGAGCTGGAGGACTATCTGAGTGCAAGAAGATAGCAGATATGGCGGACTTGTACTACATTCTCTTCGCTCCTCATAATGTCAGCACGCCCATTGGGACGATAGCTTCCGCGCACGTTTGCGCCGCAGTTCCCAACTTCCTCGTAATAGAGTTCCACTCAGTTGAAGTCCCTTGGTGGAGTGCCATAGTTAAAGGTTACAGTGAGGTCATACGTGATGGATATATAGAGTTAAAAGATAAGCCTGGGCTAGGTCTAGAACTAAACAGAGAAGTTGTGGAGAAGCACCTAAAGGAGGGAGAAGAGCTATTTCCCTGAGATTCTCCATGCAAGGGAAAGTGAGGGAGGGGGCTTATGTGGCATGATATCCTGGTAAGGAGGATCGAGGACTTAGAGGTAACTCGTGACTTCATAGCACTATGGTGGTTGGGTGGAGCGGGCTTTGTTTTGAAGAGCCTAAACTCAATAATCTACATAGACCCCTACTTCGGGTCTCCTAGGTCTCCGGATTGGTTGAGGCTGATCGCTGTCCCAATAAGGATAGAGGATGTAAGGAAAGTTGATGTAGTCTTATCCACACACGAGCATGAGGATCACTGTGACTTAGACTTCATTAAGCATGCATGCAATGACTTGGGTGCCATATTTGCAGGTCCGGATAGCAGCATATCTAGGGCTAGAGCATACGGTATAAGAAGCGATAGAATGAGGGCATTAAAGCCTCATGAAACCCTTACCTTAAAGGACCTTAAAATAACAGCACTTCCTGCGCACGACCCCGGCTCCAAGGAGGCTTTAACATATATTTTGGAAGTTAACGGCTTTGCGGTCTTTCACAGCGGAGACACGCTCTATTTTGAGGAATTGAAGGACATAGGGGATAAGTGGAGCGTAGATATAGCCCTACTGAGCTTGGGCAGAAACCCTCCCGGTAAAAGGTTCTATATGTCTCCATGCGATGTTGTTTCAGCTGCAAGAGATCTGAGGTGTAAGGTTGTCATACCAATGCACTGGGACATTTGGAAGAGGACAAGGGAAAATCCGAACCTCGTGAAGATCATAGCAAAGGAGTGGGGCTTAAATCTAGAGGTCGTAATATTAGACTTAGGCGACAGGTTTGAGTATTATAGGGATGGCACCTACAGGGTGCATTATTTATAACAGGGATATGGGGGTGAGACCATGCCAGTAAATGAAGAAATAATCAAGTATCTTAAGTACATTTCAACTGCAACTATATATGGAGTTTTGGGCGGTAAGGCCGATAACTACGTAATGAAGGATATTAGGCCCTTGAAGTGGGATATGAAAGTCTACGGGAGAGCTACAACTATACAGTATATAAGCTTCAGGGAGGAAGTTGATGTTAAAAGAGAAAACATTGTACACAAGCTATACAATTCCCTTAAACCTGGAGACGTCGTTGTAGCATCAACGGGAGGGAGAACTGATGCAGGAATCTTCGGTGATATAATTCTCCTATCCTTCAAGGTTAAGGGTGTAAGGGGCATAGTGACCGACGGTTCGATAAGGGATGCGCCCCAAGTCCTTGAGCTAAATCTTCCAGTTTTCGTACGCTCAACGACACCAGCACATATAGGTGGAAAGCTTATCCCTTATGCATACAATGTTGAGGTGGACTGTGGAGGAGTGGTCGTAAGACCTGGAGACATAATCCTTGGAGACTATGATTGCGTTATAGTGATACCGCAAGAAAGGGCTGAGAAAGTCATTCAAGAAGCTATAGAAGTTGAAAGGAAGGAGTACATCATAAGAGAGATGATCAAACTAGGAGTCCCGCTGGAGGAAGCTTATCCTCCAAAGAAAGACTTGTACGAGGAGTTTAAGAAGAGAGTGAAGCTTCCATTCTGATGTTACTTAAGCTTAAAATACCTTAACCCTATTTCCTCATGATCGTAAGAATTTAATTGGGTGAAAGGATGGTTGAAGTTATATCCTTTGGAGAACCCATGGTAGAGTTCTGTGCAACCTCAGTTGGACACTTAAAAGACGCTCCCATGTTTAAGAGAGGATGGGGAGGCGATACCTCAAACTTTGCCGTAGCAGTTGCAAGGCTTGGGCATAGTGTAGGGTACATGTGCAGGGTAGGGGATGATGATTTTGGTAGATGTCTGCTAGAGATGTGGAAGAAGGAGGGAATAGATACCACTCACGTAATAGTAGAAAAAGGAGGTTATACGGGAATATACTTCATAGCGCTACTCGAGGGAGGAAGGCATGAGTTCGTGTATTATCGAAAGGATTCCGCTGCAAGTCACTTTTCTCCAGACGATATAGATCCGGAGTATATTAAACAAGCAAAAGTCTTCCACACTAGTGGTATAACTCAAGCCATAAGCAGATCCTGTTGTGAAGCCTCTTTTAAAGCCATTGAGATAGCCAAGAAAAACGGAGTACTAGTGTCATATGACCCGAATGTGAGGCTTAAGCTTTGGCCCATAAACCTAGCTTCAGTTATAATAGAGAGCACGATAAGGATGGTAGACGTAGTTCTGCCAAGCATGGAAGATGCTAAACTGATACTAGGTTGTAGTGATCCCGAGGAAGCGGCTGATAGACTTCTGAAGCTTGGACCCAAGATAGTAGTTATAAAGCTTGGAGAAAGGGGATGTTTCGTAGCCTCTAGAAAGGAGAGATTTTTCGTCCCTGGCTATAAGGTGAACGTTATTGATACCACGGGCTCAGGTGACGCGTTCGATGGCGCTTTCATAGTTAAAGTTCTGGAAGGAGCTGATCTATATGACGCAGCTCTCTTTGCAAACATTGTAGGAGCACTGACTGCAACGGGTTATGGGGCCGTTGAACCTATTCCTAAGCGGGATCTAGCTGATAAGATATTTAAGGAATATAAGAAGAAGGTTAGTAAATGTAGCTAAAGAAGGATATTAGTGGTGGAACGGATGCTGAACGAAAAACTTAGGGAGAGACTGCGTAAGATATCTGTGGCCTCCATTTCAGATGCCCTTGAGAGGATAGGCTATAGCAATTACATGGTTTTTGATATAAAGCCCATAATTCCCGGCACCAAGATAGTTGGTCCAGCCGTGACGATAAAGGATGTCCCAACAAGCAAGCACGAGGTACCGCTTCTTGCTCTTAAAGCCCTAGATATGGCTGAAAGGGGAGATGTAATAGTAAGAGTAGTAGAAAAAACGGACGCTAGAAACATTGCTCTGTGGGGCGGGCTCATGACGCTTGCATCAAAAGTTAAAGGTCTAGAGGGGGCCGTGTTAGACGGTGGAACTAGAGATGTCAGGGAGATACGGGATTATGGCTTCCCCGTCTTCGCCCGTAGCATCATCCCCTGTACATCTGTAGGAAAGACCAGAGTTGAAGCTATAAACGTCCCCGTTGTCTGTGGAGGAGTTTTGGTCAGACCCGGAGATATAATTGTTGGAGATGACGACGGCGTTGTCTCCATACCGAAAGAAGTAGTTAAGGAGGTAGTTGAAGAGGCTGAAAGGATCGAGGAAACTGAAAGGAAAGAGGCTGAGGAGATAAGGAAAGGCGTTAGCTTGTATGAGATTGTAAGAAGGACTCTAAGAATTTAGCCATTCTGAGACTTAAATCATATCTTTTTTAGGACGAACAATGGTTAAGCCTCTTAGTGAGCGATTTTCAGCGAAATAGGTAGCATTAAATTAATTAATTTAATGTAATATATACCGCGGTTAAATTTGTGATAGAGGATTAGTGCCCGTAAGGGAGACCTGAGATGCTTAATAAGTGCTCTACCTTGAGTCCCTTCACAAAATTTTATAAAACCTAAGTGACAGTGCACATCTTTGCACTTGCTGTGTACCACCTCAATAACCTAAAAAGAGTTTACGGGTTCCTATTAGCCTTCATTATAATCCTCATGCTTCTAACATCCCCAGCACTGTAATTAACGAACCAACGGAAGCCTTAAGGGTTAGCGTTACACCGCGCAACCAGCAGACAAACTTGGAATTTAAATGGAAAGTCGTTTTTTGAAAGATTTCAAGTTTTAGAGTTTAAGGCTATAAAGATTATATGGTGACATTACTCCAATATCCTTAAATAGATGCGTTAATTATTTTAATTAAAACGGGATGCATTATATGAGTTATCAAAAGTTGTTAACGATCTTTCTAGCACTTTTGCTTATACTTCCCTTGACGCTCGTT
>QMSC01000097.1 GCA_003649515.1 Thermoprotei archaeon
AAGTGGCTTCTTACGGAAGTCCTTAGGGACGAGTGGGGCTTTGAGGGATTTGTAGTCTCCGACTATGCCTCTATTACAGGAATACTCAAAAAGCACTGCGTTGCTGCAACTCCTGAGGAAACAGCTAAGCTAGCCCTCGAAGCCGGTCTAGACGTGGAACTCCCTAGAGTCGAGTACTACGGAGATGCGCTAATTAAGGCCGTCAAGGAAGGCCTCGTATCTGAGGAAGTGGTCAATGAAGCCGTTCGAAGAGTCCTTAGAGCCAAGTTCCTCATAGGCCTTTTCGACAACCCCTTTGCCGATCCAGATGAAGCTGAGAAAGTTTGCGGCTGTAAGGAGCACGCTGAACTCGCCCTTCAGGCTGCTAGAAAAGCGATAGTCTTGCTAAAAAATGAAGGAAGTATTTTGCCACTAGATAAGGAGAAGATAAAGTCCATTGCCGTTCTAGGACCGCTTTCAGATGAACTAAAGCTTGGAGGCTATAGCGGATTACCCCCCAGAATGGTAACGCCGCTCGAAGCCATAAGGCAGAAGGTTAAGCCGGGCACGAAGGTCTACCACGCAAAGGGATGCTCGATAGCTCCCGGTAAGGCAATTCCCATACCTTCCGAGTACCTAGCTCCCCCAGATGCTAAGCCAGGCGAGCATGGACTTAAGGGCGAGTATTTCGATAACCCCAACCTTTCAGGTGAGCCAATTCTAGTGAGGATAGATGAGCAGGTGAACTTCGACTGGGGACTTGGCTCGCCTGATCCCAGAATTCCGTGTGACAACTTTTCCGTACGCTGGACTGGAAAGCTCATACCGCCAGAAACCGGGATCTACGAGCTCTACCTCATCACGGACGATGGCGTCAGGCTGTGGATCGATGGCAAGCTCCTCATAGACTCATGGTATGATAGAGGAGAAACTATGGATAGAGTTAGGATTAGGCTGGAGGCTGGACGTGCATATGACATAAGGATCGAGTACTACGAGCACACAGGCTCCGCTAAAGCACAGCTCGCCTGGAACTATAAAGGGAAATATCCAGATGAGTTCGAGAAAGCAGTTAAATTAGCAGAGCAGGCAGATGTAGCAGTTGTATTCGTAGGGATAATAGAGGGCGAGGGAAAGGACAGGGCAAGCCTAAGACTTCCAGGTTTGCAGGAGGATCTAATAGAGAAGATAATTAATACGGGTACGCCCACGATAGTAGTCCTCATGACTGGAAGCGCTGTGGTCGGCGAGTGGATCGAAAAGGTTCCAGCAATAATTCAGGCCTGGTACCCCGGACAGGAGGGCGGAACTGCAATAGCTGAAGTCCTCTTCGGCGAATATAATCCGGGAGGCAAGCTACCCTTCACTTGGCCGCGTCATGAGGGCCAACTTCCACTCTACTACAACTACAAGCCTAGTGGAAGGGGTTACGACTACGTTGACATGCCCGGAACGCCCTTGTTCCCCTTCGGCCACGGCCTAAGCTACACTGAGTTCCAGTACAGTAACTTAAAGATAGAAGCTGACGAGGAGAAGGGATACGTGAAAGTAAGTGTAGACGTCGAGAACGTCGGGAAAATGAAGGGGGACGAGGTAGTTCAGCTCTACATTCGCGATGTAGTAGCCAGCGTTGCGAGACCGCTAAAGGAGTTAAAGGGCTTTAAGAGAATAACGCTTAATCCGGGGGAGAGGAAAACCGTTACGTTCACGCTAACTCCAGACGATCTCGCGTTCTTCGACCTAAATATGAGGAGAGTTGTAGAGCCTGGAGCTTTCGAGGTCATGATAGGAAGCTCTTCGGAGGACATTAGGCTTAGAGGAAAGTTTGAGGTAAAGAAAAAGATTACCGCCAGCTTTGAATGCACCGAACTTAAGCCTGAGAAAGCTAGCGGAAAGCCCGGAGAAACGATAAAGGTTACAGCCAAAGTAAAGAACGTGGGTCCAATATCCGACATAATTCCAGTAAAACTATACGTTAACGGCAAGGAAGTGGACTGTAAGCGTATAGACCTGTCTCCCAATGAGGTCCGCGAAATAAGCTTTAAGTTAAAGTTCCCTGAAAGGGGCGAGTATAAAGTATCTGTTGGAATCCCCGAGCTCAAGCTAACGGCTAGTATTCAAATTCAATAATAATTTTTACTATCATTCTAGTTTATTTATTAAAGAACTCCAACAGCAACCTAAATAAGGGAACGTTACTGAGGGACTCTTCCGACAGGTACAAACCCTATGCGAACTAGCTTTCCTAGTTCTAGTGATGTGAATTTTGACCTTTACCAATAGTTACGCTTTTCAGGACTCACGATTAGGACATCAGCGCTAGGCGAGGATGTAGCTAAGCCTGCAACCGCTGCGAGAAGTAGGAAAAGGAGAATTGCATGAGAAAACCTCTTCCCATCAGCCCTAAGCCTATAAGTAAGCCATGCGTTATTTTAGCTCCCATAGGCTGGTACTAGAGGCTGGGACTATACGTTGAAACTAATATAGGTTTTAGAAATGTATTTTATGTCCGGGTGTCTAGATGACCGGCCAGCTACTCAGGAAATATGGGCTTATCCCAGCTATGCTAACACCCATGAACAATAAATTTGAAGTGGACTATGAACAACTTGAGGACTACGTTAAGTGGTTGCTAAGCTTTAATATTGGAGGGCTAGCAGTTAACGTCGACACAGGCGAAGGACCAAGTCTGTTCCCTGAGGAGCGCATTAAAATATTGAAAACCGTGGTTGGCATAGTTAAGGGCAAGGTCCCTATAATCGCTGGTCTTCAAGCGAGGAATACTTTGGAGGCGGTTAAGCTCGCTCGAGAAGCTAAGGAAGCTGGAGCAGATGCGCTCTTGGTCTTTCCTCACCCTGCCTTCATAGGCGAGCCAAATCTAGAGGTGATATTCGAGTACCACAAAGAAGTGGCGGAGAAGGCTGATATTCCACTGATCCTATTCCAACTTCAACCAGCCCTGGGCGGAGTCCTATTTAGACTCGAAACGCTACTCAAGCTAGTGGAGATAAATAGGGTAATAGCGATTAAGGAGGCATCCTTTGACGCTAAGAGATTTATCGATACTGTACGCGCGTTGAGAAAGGCTCCTCGAAAGATCATGATCCTCACGGGTAATGATAACTTCATCTATGAATCCCTAATTCTTGGAGCTGAGGGAGGGCTACTGGGCTTCGGAACCATAGCAGTTGACAAGCAAGTTGAAATGTTCGATCTCGTTGCTAAAGGACGTTACGAAGAGGCCAGGGAGATCTGGGAAGAGCTAATACCCTTAGAAGAGGTCATTTTCGCTAAGCCTGTCAGGGATTACAAAACCCGCCTTAAGGAAGCTCTAGTAATGATGGGCGTACTTAAAACGGCCTACGTTAGGCCCCCGTTAAGGCCTATATCCAATGAAGAGAGAGCTCGCATAAGAGAGATTCTCAAAAAGCTTAGAATGCTGTAGGGTCTATTATGAGCGTCGACCTCTCCGTGGAAATTGCAGGAGTTCGTTTTAAGAACCCTTTAATAGTTGCTGCTGGAACCCCTACGCTTTCAGCGAAACATATTATAAGATGCTTTAAAGCCGGTGCCGCCGGGGCTGTCACAAAAACGATCACTTATGATAAAATGCATAGACTTCAGCCTAAGCCGAGGATGTTTGTACTAAAACCTCATGAGGTTCTAAGGGGAGGCTTTTACTCCTTCTACTCCATCGAGCTGATGTCCGAACTTGATCCTAAAACGTGGGTTAATGAGATAAGGAGGGTGAAGAAGGAGTTTCCAGACAATATTCTAATAGCCAGTATAGCTGGCAGAACGCTAGAGGAATGGGAGAAGCTTGCTAGGCTCGTAGATGAAGCTGGAGCCGATATGGTGGAACTCAACCTCTCCTGTCCTCACGTGGAGAGAAATGAAATGATGGGCAAAGCTGCTGCCAGGAGACTTGATATTGTGAAATCGGTCATTAAAGTCGTAAAGGATAGCGTTAGTATTCCAGTGATAGGCAAGCTCTCGCCTCAAGGTGCAAATCCCTTGGATTTAGCTAGGACTATGGCTTCTGTAGGCGTAGACGCCGTGGTTTCCACAGCCAGATTTCAGGGACTCGTGATAGACATCGAGTCCATGAAACCCATACTTTGGGGTGGCTTTGGAGGTTATGGGGGTCCCTGGCAGGTACCAATAAGCGTGGCATGGACGGCGCACATAGCGATGGAAATACCAGACGTGCCCATAATAGGCTCAGGCGGTATATCGTGTGGAGAGGACGCTATACAGTTTATACTTGCAGGCGCAACAGCTATACAGGTGTGCACAGCGGTCATAGTGAGGACACACAGGATAATACGCACTATTCTTGAGGGGCTAAGTGAGTGGATGCATAGAAAGGGCTTTTCGCAAGTAAGCGAGTTCAGAGGCTTGGCTTTAGGAAGGATTAAGCCCCTTGAAAAGCTTGAGAGAAGAAAGATATTTGCTATCAGAGTTGATCGGGATAAGTGTACTAAATGTGCTATGTGCGCTAGGATATGCCCATACGACGCTATCAGCATCAAAGAAGAAGGCATCGTTATAAACGACGATAGATGCGATAACTGTGGTCTTTGCGTAGCGCTGTGTCCTCAGAAAGCTTTATCGATGATTAGGAGAAGTTAAACTGTATCAGGGAGATCGCCTCGAAAAGTTATTGAGGCTACGGGCAAGTTCCATGCTCTGAAAAGCTATTAAAGCACTGTAGGAGTAATATTCAAGTATGCTTGGGGAAGTTGAACGTAACGTGCTCAAGTTTCTTGAGGAATCGTGTGGTGAATACGTTAGCGGTAGTTTTATAGCCAAAAAACTTAACGTCACTAGAGCCGCTGTATCCAAGGCTGTAGCTAATTTGCGTAGGAAGGGTTTTATGATAGATTCTCATCCGAAACGTGGCTACCGTCTTATATTTCTCGACGACCTCCGGGAAACTAATTGTATTTTAAGAGAACTCAAAATGAAACTGAAGTTTACTGTAAACTACTTGACATCGACATCTTCAACCCAGGATGTTGCAAAGAGCTTAGCGGAGCACGGGGCTCCTGAGGGAACTATAGTCATAGCGGAGGAGATGAGTGCGGGAAGAGGAAGGCTCGGGAGGAAGTGGCATGCAACTTCCGGAGGACTATGGATGACCATAGTACTTAGACCCAACGTGCCTCCGGTAAAAATGCAATTAATAAGTCTTCTTGCAGGCGTGGCGGTAGCTAAAGCTCTAGCTAATCTTTATGGACTAAAGCCTAAACTGAAGTGGCCAAACGACGTGCTTATAAATGACAGAAAGGTCTGCGGAATACTTGCAGAGGCTAGTATAGAGGCCGATGCAATAAATTACATATTACTTGGCGTTGGCATAAACGTGAACAACGAGATCCCTGAGGATCTTAAGAACGTTGCTATAAGCGTTAAGGAGGCTCTTGGCAAAACTGTTCCAAGAGCACTTATACTCAGAGCCTTCCTAGTGGAGCTCGATAAGCTTTATGCTGAATTCAATAGAGGCAATACTAGGAGGATCATAGAGGATTGGAAGAAGTACGCGAGTACTATTGGTAAAAAGGTACGCGCAATATACCGTGA
>QMSC01000098.1 GCA_003649515.1 Thermoprotei archaeon
AGGTTTGCTAAATCTTCTAAGCATTTGAGGACGAGCTTTCCTAGACGTGTCTCAGGTGTAAGGGGCCTATTTAAGTCGCTTGAAATATAGGAGCTATGGGAGTCCACAAGGATGACTTCAAGTTTCCTTTTCTGAAGGATTTCCGTAAATTCCCCGCTCAAGTCTTCAAGCCCCTCACTAAAGGAGTCTATGAAGAATAAGCCTTTTTCTTTCCCAAATTTGATCGCAAAACATTCGATAACGCTACTTTCCCTGCGTACAGGGGAGCATACTTTCTCAGGCTTCTCAAGACAACATTCATTGATGAGGTCTGATACTTGTCTCGATATCTTTAAACATTCACTTAAAGATACGGGGTTCTCAGCATGTGTGGAAGGTCCATGAAACACCATAGTAATTAAACCATAGCCTTTCCTTAGCTCACTCGATAAAATATATGGAAGACTGCTTCCTCCAACCCTCCTGAAGGGGCCTGGGTGAACTTCAGGAATAATAAAGCACCCTAAGGGCTTCTTATCGTTCTTAAAGAGTACTATCGATATCCTTTTCTCAACAGTTATGCCCCTTCTTTCAAAAATCCTTTCGAGGGGTCGAGGATTATCTGCCAGGAATGCATTTACGTAACCTCTGAATAAATCTAAGCCGTTAACTCCCACGGTCCGGGAGCCAACTTTCTTAATGAAAAGTAGCGTGGTCGTGATGATCGGCAGGCTTAAGACGTAATATAAAGGCAGGGTAGTGTTGTACAAAACACTGATCAGTACAACTAATGTTGTATTGATCAGTATGAGGCATAGCCTGAGGGAGGTCCTTTGTGATGTGAGAAAGATAGTCACTAAGCATGTAAGGACTGCTGAGAACTGTAGTCCAAGCAAGACCGCTAGAAGAGGTTTTCGTAGGGGTATTGAGATCACCAAGAGAATTGATGTATAAAGGCTCGTAGTGAACAGAAATCCTGCAAGTCTTCGAGGAGAGAAGAGAATAGGGCTAATCTTGTATAGAAACGCCATTGAGAACCAGTTAAGGGCCCAGAAAATGATGAGATAGTAAAATACTTCCGTACACAGTAGTACCGTTGCAATCGCTTGTAAAAGTGCCAGGCCAGCGTTCAAGACCATTAGTCTCTTAGTTGAGGGGAATGAGAAGCTGTAACGCTTATAATATTCTGCTAGTCCTCTCGTTGATGGCAAGGAGATCTCCTTGCTAAGCAGTATATGGCAAATTTATTAAAAACTACCGGCATGAAAGCAGCATATTGATCAACTTAAAAGAGGATTTAGACGCTGATTTTGTAATGACACGACCACTCCAATGGTTCTTGAACCTTATGTTCGAGGAAGCTTTTCAAGAGAAGGTTCAGGATTAAAGGTTAGGATCGCACTAATGCCTTTCAATCATCGGTGAAACCTCAGAGTAACTCTGATCGCTCATCATGATCAGCACATTGCAAGCCCTTATTAAAGTTTTCATCAGCGGAATGGTGGGAGCTATTCCAAAAGAAATATAAAGACTTCTGCGAGTTTAGGGAAGCAGGGGGTATCTGTGAGCTCGCTATCGAGGATTGCGAGGGAAAAGTGGGCAGCAAAAAAGTGGTATACAATATACGCTTCAAGCGCGTTTGGCTTTGTGGAGTTGGGTGAGGTTCCAGCTAATAGCGACAAGCATTTACTAGGAAGAGTGATGGAGGTTAGCCTTTACGACATAACCAAGGATATCTCACAACTTCCCATAAAGCTGAAATTCCAGGTAGTAAAAGTCGAGGGCAATAAGGCTTATACTCAATTTAAGGGCTTCGAGCTCTCAAGGGACCACATTAGAGAAATTGTACGAAGAGGGACATCAAAGGTTGAAGGAATATATGATGTCTTTACTAAGGATGGAGTTCACTTAAGGGTATTCGTACTAGTCATAACGGCTCATAGAGTTAAGGCATCGCAGAAAAAGGCGATAAGGAAAATAGCTGGAGAAATGGTGGAACAGAAAGCCGCGGAGTTGAACCTAGATGAGTTCGTTCAGGAAGCCGTGCTTGGTCAAATAGCTGCCGAGATTCATGCAAAAGCCAGAAAGATATATCCTCTAAGGAAAGTTGAAGTATCCAAAATAAAGGTTCTCACAAACACCTTCGAAATATCTTTAAAGACTCCGAGCGAAGCGGCCGAAGAGGCTGAGGCAACGGGAGCATAGTTCTAATGGTTGAAATAAAGGAAGCGAACGCGATTTATAAGGATATTCGAAGGGTAAAGTTAAGGATATGCTTAATATATCCAAACGAATATCGAGCAGGAATTTCTAATCTTGGAATACATTTACTTTACTTCCTATTCAATAGTTTTGAAGGCGTCTACTGTGAGCGATACTTCTTCGATGCGAGAACCCCTCCTTGCAGTATCGAGACGGGAACCCCGTTAAAGAAGTTTGATGTACTGGCATTCTCGCTTCAATACGAACTCGATTTTCCTCGGGCATTAAGAGTTCTGCTAGATAGCGGTATTCCTCTCAAAAGTTCTCAGAGAGATTTTAATGACCCCATAATAATAGCTGGAGGACCTGCTGTAACGCAGAACCCCCTTCCTTTAAGCCCCTTCTTTGACGTTTTCTTCATAGGAGAGGTAGAAGACTTAGCTGAGGAGCTGATAACCGCCCTGCAAGAGTGTAGAGAAGAGTCTAGAAGTAAAAGACGGCGATACCTTAAACCTTTGCTCGATGTTCCAGGAGTCTATATACCCCTTCTCAAGGAGCAGACTGTTTTAAGGAGAGTATTTGTGAAAAATTTAGATAGCGCTTTCTATCCGACTAGGCAAATAATGCCCTTAGAGGATATCGAGCCGGTCTTTGGAAAGGCTTTCCTTCTTGAAATAGGCAGGGGATGTGGCTGGGGATGTCGTTTCTGCCTCAGCGGCTTTATATATAGACCACCACGCTTCAGGAGCTTTAGGAAGATCGCGCAGATATTAAGTTCTGCAAGAAGCGTTAATCCTCGATTTGAAAAAGTGGTGACTATTTCGCTTGCGGCCACAGATCATCCTGATCTTGTCAGTATAATAAACCTAGTTGTAGATAGTGGATTTAAGGTTTCTATACCCTCGATTAGGATCAGTAATTTGACCGAGGATCTTGCGGAGGCTCTGCGGAAAGGAGGTCAACGTTCGCTGACTTTAGCTCCTGAAGTCGCAACTGAGGATCTAGCAAGGCGACTAAACAAGAAGATATACCCTGAAGATGTTCGGGAAAGTGCATTAAAAGCATTTAAGAGCGGATTTGGGAAACTGAAGTTCTATTTTATTTTAGGCCTGCCTTATGAAACAAAGAGTGACGTACAATCTATAGGTAAACTTTTAGAGGATGTTCTCTCAATAGGATTCCACCTTATAACCGTAACTGTAACTCCTTTCATCCCCAAACCTCACACTCCCCTTCAATGGGTCGGACAGGAAGACCTTAAAAGCATTCTGAGAAAGAAAAGAGTTCTACTTAAAAGTGTGCGTCATAAGGAGAGAATAAGGGTTCAATTCCTAAATCCCAAGCACGCTAGGATCGAGGCAGCGTTAGCAAGGGGTGATGAGAGATTATCAGAGGTCATATTTGAAGTCGCAGCAAGGGGAGACTTTGGATTGGGGAGCTGGCATAGAGCCTTCCGGAATTTAAACATTGACATAAGGGACTACGCGAATAGAACCTTTAGCACGGAGGAAGAGCTACCCTGGGAGATTATAGACATCGGCGTTAATATAGAGTATTTAAAGCGAGAATATGAACGTTATAAGGAGGGAGTAGAGTCTCCTTCATGTTACGAAGAGTGTAACGATTTATGCTGCTTATGTAAGCGATGTTGAGCTTCCCCCTCTGATCCTTAACATCACCTAACTAATCTTAGGCTAGAAATATGTGAAGTAGAGAATTCATCGGAGAGCAAGATTCCTTAAGAGCGTCTAGTAGTTAGAGGGGCGATGTAGACCTTTCCTTCCCACTTTACTAGCATTACAGATTCGTTCTCCTTCATCCAAAATGGAATCTTCTCGAAATATAGGTCGAGAGTTTCATATTTTGATAAGCTCAGTACAAGCACGCTAGGGGGCTTTACAGACATTATTAGACCAACGTCCTTCTCATCAATAATCTTTATATCCTCTTTGAAGAGCCTCGCCAGGGACACACTTTTCTCTTCAAAGTTCTGTAGTGAGAGCACCTTTACTGATGCCTTTTGAATTCTCAATATTTTGTGCGGAACGTTCTTTAAAATTATAATATCTCCCTCTTTGAAAGGCGGTATTAAAACCCTGATAGTGGACCTGGTTATAGTTCTACCCGTTCGACTTATGCCTAATACTTTCTGAGTCTCAAGTATCTTGCCTGAAAAGTGTTGCTGTATACTGTGGGCGAGCTGCCTTGCAGCGTGTACTGAAGCTAGGTAAAAGTCTATTCTGCCATCATCTTCCTTCTTTTCAAGTACTACCGCGCCCTTATCTCTCTCATAAAGTCTTGCTAGTTCTTCCCTAACTATCTCCTCAATTACCCTCTTTTCCTTTTTTGATAGGCTTCGACCTTTCGCGCGTACTTGCACTATAGCTTTTTCTTTCCCGCCGACGACTATGCGACATGAGGGACAGAGTTCGAAGTGTACTATTGCCGTTAGCCTGTACTCTTCCACATACGGAGGTATCTCTTCATGAATAGATCCGGTGACTTTAAGGATTACAGGTAATTCTGTCCCTTCCTTAGGGTATTTGAAGTCGACTTGAAGTTCTTTTCCTATGACTCTTCCTCTCTCCTTAATTCTTGCACTAACCCTTGCTTTAATGGCTCTCATGATAACGTCATAAATTGTTTCTTGAGCTTGAGGAGACATCCACTTTCCTCTGTCATAGTAGGAGTAGCAGCTACGGCAAAGAGTAATTTTTACAAGTGGAGGAACGTCAATTAGGGGGTGTTGCTTTCTGTAACAGTCTGCGCAGAGATTATCGATCAAGATGGTTCCTCGCTTACCGCAGATGGCGCAAAATCTTTCTACCATTTTCCTCATACACCGATATTTCGATTTTCACAATAAGGTACTTAAAGCTATTTTTATTGGTTTCTAGAATCGTTGTTATTAAACAGTTATTATCTGAACGTGGGGTATTCCACAGATATGTATCAGAGCTTCTTCTTCTATTATTTTACGCCTCACAAGCTCACCTACTATTTTTTCACCGATTACATTGACTATAGTAGCTGTCCTCATGAGCTCGTATACCTCATCAAAGGTAGCGAGTTTTCCACCATAGAACTCTTCCCGTATTTCTAGGACGAAGTCCCCTTCAGTAAAGTTTTTCCCAAGAAGCTCCCGGTCGCAGACAGCCACTACTACATCAGCTCCATGGCTATGTACTTTGACAAAAAACAGCTTCTCCGACTTAGCTTTAGTCTGAGGATCCTTCCCAGCGTTGGAGGGCTGTGAAGGCATTTTCGAGGGCACTTAAAGTACACCTGTATACAATTCGACTCTACGAGATAAAAATCTTTAGAC
>QMSC01000099.1 GCA_003649515.1 Thermoprotei archaeon
ATTTATAAGAAGGTTAGCAACGAAGAATTAAAGCTCATAAAGAGTATAAGAAGGAAGTACTATATACCAACATTGAAAGAGTACGTAGAAGCCTTAAAGGAAGCTAATTGGAAAGTAGTAGAGATAATGCATAGGCATATCACACGCATAGAGCCTATACACCTTCACAGAGGAGCACAGTCACACATAAGTCCATATATAATAGCTGTAAAACAATAGTCGGAATAAAATCACTAATAGGTTCTTAAAAATTCAGTATTATTTCAGTGTGAGTAGTAGTGTGTACACTTAATTAGATGTGGTATCTCCCATCATAGAGGTTATTGAGCAGAAGGGTTTTGGAATAAAAATTAAACCCCTGCCAAACGTGGACGTTGTAGGGGCAAGAGCCGCAATGTAGCTGAAATGGCAGAAATTACGCTAATACCCTATATTCACACAGTCAATAGGTATAGCATCGTGTATGCTGGACGTGGTGTTTAATTTCCGAAGTATTAATTTATCAACAAACCCAGCAATAGCCAATGCTCTTCACTAATAGTACCCTTCTTATTCTCAACATACTCCCTAACAGTCTCTAACGTTATCACAATACCAGCCTCTCATCAGAATTACTAACTCTAAAAAGTGCTACATTGAATGAAAGACCTGTATCACTATCTGTTAAGAAGCTGGTGTTGACAGAAACAACGTAGGTTTGCAATATTTTGCTATTCTTGAACTGATTTACTAAGATGTTTTTAAGTTAAGTAGTGAACTAGGGTTTCCTCAATTACATTATTATTTAATTCTTTGAAGTCCCTGTCAAAAGTGTAGAAGTGTTTGTATTTTAAACATACAGCTGTGGCTAAGATTAGTGAGTCTATTTCGGGAAGTTTATATGTTTTTCTAAGATGTGAAGCTTTAGTGCATATACTTTGATTTAAGGGCTCTATTCTTAAATAGTTTATGTAATAGCGCTTTTATCTCAAGAAACTTAGCCTCAACACCTAATTTAACGCTAAACATGTGGATTTCATGTATAGATATTATCGATAGTGCTCTTGTAGCATGTCTTATGAGAATGTTTCTAGCAATATTAAACCTATTTTCCTCTCTAAATAAGTAAGCTATTAACACATTTGTATCGTAGAATCCCCTACTCTCTTCCACCAACTTTTCTCTCCCTATCTAACTCCTCAGCTAAGTTCTTAACTTGGTAACCGGGATTAAGAATACCAGCTAACTCATTAAGGCTTAGTATTTTTTCAACAATAACTTTACTGTTTTTAACATAAACCTTAACGTAATCACCGGGAACTATGTTCAATCTATCACAAACTTCCTTAGGCAAAGTTATTTGCCTTTTCCTAGTAACCTTAACAATACTCAAGCGAAATCATTAAGACTACTTATTGCTGGTACTACTATATAAGAGTAGTACTCTAAGATAGTAGGAATTTATTTAATAAGGATACTCTTTAATAATCAATTGGATTACCAAATCGAACCCTCCTGTGGAAGTCGCTTTAGACAATGTTTTTAGCTAATTATCAACCCTACCTCTAACTTCAATGAATATATATTACTATCTTGATTGCTGTGTTCGCTGGTATTAGTGTTTCTTGTAGTGCCTCGTAGTGTATATGCAGGGTTAGTGCTCTATTGTTGCATTGAGCCCTTTTACCTTTACGTTGTAGTCTGCTAGAGGCACACTGAACACGTATACGTCTAGGTCTATGCCGAGCCTCGACACGTAGCCTTGGACGACTACGGTTACATTGCCTATCTTTATGGTCTGGTTCACCTCATATATTGTCACATTAACTATTGTTCCATTGGACAGTTGTATGGACACCGTTCGCTACCTCCGCCTTCTTCATTGTCTGTGCCTATTTTAAGTAAGGCAAGAACCCTTACCGCTATCGACATAGACTGTTATCTCCGCCTCCATCACGCCAGGCAATATGTACGTAGCGTTGGTGGTTACTACGGTTATGTTCTCCTCATTAACCATTACACAGTATGCGAAGTTAGTCTTCTCCATAGCGCACCCAATCCAAGGAGCCTTAAACCACCCGGGAAGTCCCAATGCAGCATCAGTAACCTCAGTGTAAGTGTAGGGGTACTTATCTGCGAGAGATACTGGCGTGAGGAGGCAAACAACAGGTCGTAAAGTGAGTTGCCACCACGGTTCCTACTGTATAGTAGGGGTGGCATAGAGTTAAAACCCTCTATGTGGGTATTAATGTACCTAATACTATAATGTGGAATGTTAATTATTATTGAGGCCTCTGACTCGCCATCCCTATCGGCATCTACGACTGGGCTTCTCGGGTACATTAGAACAGAGATTGTATAGCTCGAAGTAACAAGGTATCCCGTGTATGCTCCGAGGGTATTTGGAGGCGAACATGGATGTGGTGCTAGTAGCACTGGCACATAAGTATTTCCTAATTTTCTCACAGTAAAGGAGGTAATACTACCCCCAAAATCGAATCCTATATCAGTTAATATCGCTCTCCCTGTTATCTCTATGACTAATGTGCTGTAAAGCTTGGTTGCATCCATGTTCTCTGGATTAGATGCATTGCTAGTGTGAGGTGCTCTATGATGTTTCAGTACGCGGCTTCAAGTAAGGTAAAATACGATCTCTAAGGTAGTAGACCAGTATCTCTAGAGACACTATCGTACGCCTTATAGGGATGGAGAAATTAAAGTCCGATACGTAGACTCTTGCGACTAAGTTCCTTCCACATGGTCTCGTTAATTACTATGCTGCGTGTCACTATGAGTTCAGCACCGGGAAATAGCTCTACGATTCCGATTCTAACTAGATTTTGATAAAGATTTTGATAAGGAAAAAAACCTAGAATGATTATTTACGTCTCTCTAAGACTTTGTACAGATATATGCCTGCTCCAATAACCAAAATTGAAGATATCACGTACACATAATTGTTCTCGGCAGACGAGGAACTATCTGGCATTACTAAGGATCCCCCAATACTTGGAGGAGATCCAAGGGCTATAGGCAGTCCTGTAAGGTTTGCTATTGAAGGCCTGGTCCGATTAGTTATTACTATCTCCACATATCCTACATAATCTCCGCTAGCAGAACCTCTAGTGAACACATTACATGGCTTCCACGCATTTTCTTCCTCATCCCACCAATAGGGAATGACCTTCCCTGAGGGGGTATTGTTTAGTTCGGAACTCCTGTAATATATTCTTATTATTATTTTAGTAACTACTGAGGGGTTATTAATGTTCACATCTATGAACTTAATTGAATTCTTGAGACCAACGTTAGCAGGATTCCCTAGATACTTCATAACTGAGACTAAGATGGAGCCAGTACCGCTACCATAGACTAAGGTGTCCGCTGTAGATGAGGCATTTAGGATAAGGGTAGTTTGCGGTGTTAATGTAGCTGAGCCCTTACTAGCTCCAATGTAACTAATAGGTCTGCCGGCAGGATAGGGCGCATTGAGCCATGGTGAGAACTTTACATTGCTTGACACCGGCTGCCCGGATCCATATCCGGCGCCTGAAGGTCCATTGATTTCGCCCCACCAGTTAAGGGTCGCGTTGACCTCAGGGTTCCCCAGGTCATTGCTCAGCCCAAACCCATTCCCTACGATATTGTTATAGTGCACGGACACATTCATGTTACCTAAACCTATCCAAACACCTGTTCCTCCTCCCGATAGGTTGTTCATCAAGATCGCGATGTTGGTGTTGTTGGTTCGATATGTTAAATCAACACAGCTCCAGGACACATTCTTAATTTCATTATATTCAATCAAGACATTAGAGGAATTATATACGAACACGCCCGAATGCCCTGTTGAGGAAATACTGTTCTCTATTATCTTCACGTTGGAGGCAAAGTGGATGTCAAAGCCTGACCAGTTAATGTTCTTGATGCTATTGTCCTCCATGACTAAGTAGCTACCCGAGCTTACGAACACGCCCGAATGCCCTGTTGAGGAAATACTGTTATATAAGGCCGTAGCGTTCCTGCAGGAGTAGATGCCTATGCCATCGTAGCCTGTTGAGGAGATATTGTTGCTCTCCACTCTTAGACTGCTCACATTGTAGAAATGTATCCCCGCTAACCCAGTATGCGAAACCCTATTAGCCTTGACTTCAGCTCCTATAACGTTAACTAGGTCAATTCCTGCATTGCCAGTGTTATTGATTTTATTACCTTCAACTACTACATTAGAGGAATTATATACGAACACGCCTCTTCCAAGAGCATCTAATAGGGTGTTATTCATTATCTCGATGTTGCTTGATCTCAGTAGCTCTACGGAGTCTATTGAGGCGTTTAATAGCTTGTTATTAAGGATTAGCATACCAGCTGAATATTCAACCCCTATCCCAGCTATTCCGGATATATTAAATATATCGTTGTTCTTGAGAACGATGTCTGTTCCGTTGACATAATATATAAGTATAGCGCGATTTTTACACATGGTTACAGTATTGTTTGTCACTGTAGTGTTAGCTATGATGCCTCCTTTATGCGCATCAAGTATTATACCGTTATCGGAGACACTATATATTGTATTATTGTTCATGGTTATGTTAAGGGCTCTAGAGCATGGCGTCTCAGTATATATTATTAATCCTTCTCCATAAAGCACGTTGTATATGTCTCTTATGGTGTTATTCCTGACTACTACATCTCTAACTGTTTCATCGTATGGATATACCAGTATCCCGTCTATTATCCCTTGCGTTTGGTCCACTCCTCTAAGATATGCAATCTTATTGCCAGTAACTATCGTGTCGTTTGACTCCACGCCTATGCCTATGGAGGCGGTGCCTGTAATTATTGACATATTGTGTATGTAATTATTTTTTATGTTAAATTTCTCTCCCCATAGCCACATGCCGGAATCAGAGTATGCTATTTCATTACCAGTTATATTTCCATTATTACACTTACATTTAAACCCTATTAAAATGGCGTAACTATTTATTTCGTAGAATCTGCTGTTCTCTACATTAAAGTTACTTACATTGTCGAGTATCACAGCAAAGTCTCCTCCATATACTGTTACGTTCCTTATTATGAAGTACTTAGTTGTATTGGCCACGAATATGCCGACGTTCACAGTGGTGTTCCATGGAGACTGTATACTCATGTTAGCCTCTATCACCCAGTTGGCTATGACATATGGGTTCTCTCTGGTACCGTTTCCACTCACCACTCCATTTTCCTCTGTGAACTCTGAGTCTCCGACGATGTATATGGATTTATGGTTCGACTTAGGTAAGTGGAGACTAGGCGAAGAACTTGCGTCAATTGAGTCTCTCGATGTTCCTAAACTGGGTCTCTTTAAGTCAAAAATTCTTCCAGTAAATTCTTGAATATCTTTAGAGTCTTGAGGGCTACTGGCGTACAATGTTGTAAGCGACGCCGCTAGGAACACCA
>QMSC01000100.1 GCA_003649515.1 Thermoprotei archaeon
CTCATACCCCCTAAAGGTACTCCCAGTACTATTGCTTGTTTAATGACCTCGTCTGGGACTATGAACACTATTAAGCTATCTCTAGGTTCTTTCACATACCTTTGAACAGCTCTCCAAACGTCTTTAGCATGTCCCTTACCTCCTCTACCTATAAATGCACTCCTCTGTACCCGTGTTAATCCAAGATTCTTTAGTTTTCGTGCTATAGTCTCTCTGTCCCTGTCATCCGATATATCGTATATCACTATGAGCCTCATCTTCACCACCACGCCCTATAACCCTTAAACTCGGATAACGTTCCTCTTAAATACGCTGTAAGCTCTGAGGCCTTTCTTAGAATTATCTTATCAAGTGGTGCCTTTCGGGAACCTATATTGTGAAGCCTTGCCAAGTTTTCCAATACTATCCTTGCGATCTCTCGTCTCGTCTCCCTAGAGAGAAAGCCAGCCTCAATTCTAGGTTTTATTCTGCTAGCTCGTGCTATTATAGGTTTGTCAACGGCTGGTTGTCTAAATTGCTCAATGAAGTCGTATACGAGAGTTGGCCTTCCGCTCTTCTCCCGGTGCATAAAGCCTGCGTAGGGATCTAGACCCACGAGCAGTAGGGCCTTTTCTACCCTTGGATAAAGTATGCCGTACCCGTAGTTTAGCATCATATTAAATGGATCTGAGGACTGTGGATCCCTTCCTGAGAATTCGTAGTATGAGGGTAAAAGACTGGCAACTGAGCTCCAGTAGTACCTCGCTGCTCTAGACTCATACTCCATTATTTCCCTAGGATCTTCCACCCTACTTTCAGCCAGCTCGTCTGCTATCCTTTCCAATAATCCGGCTATTTCTCTTAGCTCATTGTAATGTCTAACTCTGGAGAAATACCTAAGAATGGCGGCCTGGTTCCTGACCTTCGCCTCCACTATTGCCTTTGCTACTTTCAGACCGCGGCCATCGAGCATGGCCTTATACTGCTCTACCCTCGATGAAATCGTCCTATTAATTACAGTGGGGTAAAATCGTCCAAGAGGCTCACCCCTACTACTTAATACAACTAAATCTACTCCCCATTCAGCTAATTTTCTTAGAGCGCTCGTGGTAATCGAGGCGCGTCCAGTACCAAGTATCAATGCCTGATGAAACGCCGGACTCACCTCGACTTTGTGTCCATCGTTGGTCTCTACTATCACGATTCCACGCCTAACCTTAACCCGGGATCCTGGCTCTACTACAAATAGGAATGCCATAGCATACCTCCCTCCAAGGACAGGATTCGGGACAATTAGGAGATTTACCTGGGTCATCCTCAGTCGCCACTATGCGTGCCACCACATTTCGAACCTCTATTAGTTTCTCCCTCAAATCATCGCTCAACAAGGTTACATGCCATCTCAGAACCCTATTAGATAGGTCTACTCTTGCCACTACTCCAAAATTTACTGGACTATGAACAATGGACTCAATAGCCATGGCATAGGCTGTAAGCGCTAAGCTCTTTCTCTTAACGGATGTCTTATCTCCTAGCACGAACTCCACTGGTATGAGACCTACCACTAAATCGGGACGTACAAAGTCTGAGAGCCCTACGGAGGAGGCTTCGATGAAGGGTTCGACGAGAACTGGTATTTTTCTCTCATTAAACGCCCAGCTAGAGGCGAGGCTGGCCGCTATATCGTAAACCCTACTCGCTACTCTCCTCAGATCTGCCGGTATTTCTCGGAGTATTCTATTCTTTAACGTTGCAAGTCTTTCAGTGAGATCTTTCTGAGCCAATCCTCTTTCAATCACTGCCCTGAGCGGAGAGAGAAACACCTCATGTAGCACTTTCCCTCTGATCATCGCGCTTGAGGGGGTGATCTTCAACGCTAGAACTCTATGTAAGTAAACGTCTCTGTGAGTAGCGCAGGGAGAGGTTATCTCGGAGACCGTTGGGAAGTACGAGGAAATCGGAGATACTATCTCCTCTCTCCAGCCCCTATACTCCACTACAAGATCCCCTGGTTTCAGCGAGCTAATTTTCCTCCACACGTGACTGGGCAACAAGTCTCATCGACCTCCATAAGCTCTCTCCTCCACCCCCATGTGCGCTCATTCTTGGCCGAATTCTTACCATTACCGGAAACCTTAGGGACACTCCAGTTATGATGGCAACTCCTCTGGGTAGGTGAGGAAGCCTTCTGAAGTCCTCGAAGGATGTATGCTCGAGCAGGGGATTAAGGAAGTGAAGATCGGTGGCGCTGTCAATCCTTAGAAGTATTTTAGTCCCACACTGACTTAAAATGTCCTTATCCAAGCCTACTATCCGCTGGCTAGCTATAACGAGTCCTACTCCAAACTTTCTCCCTTCTCTTGCAATTCTCCTTAGGATAGTCTTGCTGAAAGTTTCGCGGTCCTGTGGAGCAAATCTATGAGCCTCCTCTACCACTACCACAAATGGTGGAACGAGGCTCCTTTTTCGGGCTTCAAATAACTCGAGAAGTAGCCCTCCTACGAGCAACCGTCTAGCTCTTTCCTCCATATCCTGACTTAGATCCATTATAACAGCAGAGCCTGGTTTCAAAAGTTTCTCAAGCTTTACTCCTTGATTTGAGAATATGTTAAGTTCCCTCAAAGCTTCGATTCTCCTTAAAATGGAATTTATTGTAACGTCCATAAATCCTCGCTCATGCCCGGCTTTAACAATGGCCTTCTCCAGCTCATCGAGGGTTTCAGGCTTATACTCCTTGTAGGCCAAGTATAAAAGGTCCTCCTGGACTTCACTCATGTTTGCTGCTTCTGCGAGCGCGCCTGCTGGAATTTTTGAGACTTTAAGCGAAACCCTGAGATTTCCACTTGGCGAAACTACTGTTGTGTGAAATTCTCTAGGCCCTAGTTCGAAGCTTTCTAACTCCTTAACGTTAGAACTTGGATTACGTAGCGTCCAGTACTCGCCGTGAGGGTCTATTATTAACACAGGTATATTTTTCAGTAGGAGCTCCTCTACTATTACGCCGCAGGCATAGGATTTACCAGTGCCAGTAGCTCCCAGTACGGCTACGTGATGTCTCAACGTTAAATCTAAGTCCAGTACTACTTTAAGGCTTCCTCCCCATATCTTACCGATGTATAGTCCTCTTTCAGAAAGATTTAGTATCCTCTTCAAGTGGTGTTCGGGAAGCTTGTAGACTTTTTCACCAGGCGATGGAGGAATAGATGGAGGGTTAAGAGCAATCCCATCGTAAACTCCGAGCACCTTAGCCTTCGCTACTATGATTCTTGAGAGTTCAACTTCCATTTGGCTAGGCATCTTGAGACCATAGAGCCTCTCATCCCTCAAGATCTCCGGTTCCTTAAAGAGACTGCTGTAGGCCTCTAGAACTTCTACCTTGGCTATTATATCCCCTCCCATTGCAGGGACTACGACAAAGTCACCTACAGTAACTTCTTTCTCTACGTAGAACTCAAAATTGAGGTGTGTTGGCGGCCTTCTCTCCTTTGATATGACCGTCCCTACCCTATCCATAGCCTATCCCTCCACAGCAAGTCCTAACTGCGGTAGGGCGAGGCTCTTTAATGCAGCCTCAAACCTAATTCTAATGTAGTTTACATGCGTTTTTGCTCTTGCCAAGGCTTCTGAGACGAAGGGCAATCTGCCCCCTACCTCAAACTGCGGGTATAGAAGGCCTATAATTTCCTTTTGAACCTCTATTGGGTCTCTTGTCGTCACATACTCTATCTTGAATACTCTAAGCCCCCTTCTAAAGTAGAACTCGTACCAATTCTTAACTCTCCTACCCCTTTCCTCCTCTAACTTCATAGGCGCAGTAGCGTCACCGTCAAGCATTATGGCTGAGAGGAAGGCGATATCGCTTAGGCCAAGTCTATTTAGATTTAAAATCTCCGATACTGCCTTAACGAACCTGTTGTCCCTGGGATCATCTACGAGCGATACTAGCGTTAATCCTTTGCGGGAACAGGTGTCTATGACTTTCTCAAAAAGCTCTTGTGATTTCTTCAATAACGCGTCAAGAATTCTACACCTGGAAGATACGGTGAAGCCGTGAGGTCGTAGGCTCCCTAGGGTTACTGCAAAGCTAGGCTCCTTCCCAACTTTCCCTAAGAGGTTTTTATATCTCTCTATGTCTCTTAGTAGCCGAGTTGCTATTTTCCGTCCGAGTAGGAGGAGTTCTGGATATTCCACTGAGAGTTCATATAATGGCTCTCCCTCTTCGAATGGCTCCTCTTCCTTAAACTCCCTAAGCTTGGGCCTCACAGCGAACCTTATTCCTAGTAGTTCTCCGCTTCTTCCGAACTCAAGTTCGGCTATGGCTGAGGCTATATATGATACAGTTAAGGGTATTGCGTAGCCCACAACGTAATTGCTTATTTCGCTGGTCGAAGCTTCTCCAAGCGCTGTTGCATTCTCCAAGCTTCGGAGATCGCTGATGTAGTCCTCCTTGGTATATAAGGCCCTATCTCCGCATAGGTTATTGAGCTGTCCGGATTTCAACAACAGCTCTCTAATTTCCCTTCCCCGTGAAATTAGAGGTTTGATCTTTGAAAGCAGCCTAGCAGCCTTCCTATGGAAGTATGGCGTTTCTACCATGAAGTCCTGTATTCTTAATTGTATCCCTCCTTCAGCCTCGAACTTCATTAGGATGTCCCTAACTCTACTCCTCTTAACCGAGTATACTCCTAATCCCACGTACTCGAGCAACCCCAACTCTTCGAGATCGCTAAGGTACTCTCTGGCCATTCTCTCCGTAACGTCCAGCGCTTTGGCTACCTCACTTACCTCAACTAAGCCCTTCCCCGCGGAAATTTCAAGCACAGTTACCATCGCTAGGGCAAGCCTACTGGAGTACGTTGAGGGGGCTTTCATTAAGTTTCTCCCTCGGAAATATATTTCCTAAGTTCCATACGATCCAGTGGAATTTAAGGTTAAACCAGAGAGGTGTGCGAAACTATTAAAAATAGGGGAGGAGTTTCAACAATAAAAACAGAATGCTGGTGAAATAAAATAAGTAATATTTAATTAACATGTTATTCAACATTAAGATAAAATTATAATTTATATTAATAATGCAAATTTCTTGATTAATTCAAAATATCTATCCGAACATCAGCTGTCACCCATATTTAAATTTATCGTATAGGTGTCTTTAAGTTGTCCTACAGAGCCTCTTCTTACCCGAAGATCACTTATAAAGTTTATAAAGAACATGCAGTCTTCGGGCGCTAATACCTTAGGGAAAAATTAAAATAACTAATTTGTCTTAAAGACTTACTGGGCATTAAAGAAAATGCCTCGAACAATGAAATGACCCTCAGTAATACAGATAATCTCAAAAGAGAATAGAAAGAAATGCTCGTATGCACCTATCCACAAGTCCCTTTCCCCAGAGTCTATGTCACCACTTGGATGATAA
>QMSC01000101.1 GCA_003649515.1 Thermoprotei archaeon
GGGGGTGAGATGAAATGGAGATGCTAGTAGCTATTATTCTGACAGCATTGACGCTTGCAACTTCTATCTACACTCTTGAAAAGGAAGAGACCCAGAGATCTTTCGTAGGGTTCTTTGTCTTCGTGCTCGCACTCACCTTCCTTCTAGCCCACTGCGGCCTGTTAGTGCTGGCACTAGTAATATTGTCCGTAGGAGCAGGGTCTCTCCTGCTCCTAGCAGCCCTTTTCACATTCTCCGGTGAGGAGAAAAGTAGGGATGTTAAGGCCGCATTAGTAGCCATTGCGGTAGCATTAATATTGATGTACTCAATCAGGATAAGGCCCCTTTACAGAGCCCCTCTAAGCCTAAGCCCCCTCCTTATACCCTTTATACTTGTCCACGGCCTTTTCATAGTCGCATTAGCTGTAAGTATAAGATTAATCTTGAGGGAGGGAGAGGCTGAATGAACTTCATGCTAGTGTACATGTATGGACTGATACTCTTAATCTCGGTAGGAATATACGGGCTACTATCGAAGCAAACGTGGGCTAAGATACTCATCTCCCTGGAAATTTTAGCGTTCTCAACAATCTCGTTAGTTGCATTATTGATTTTAGGTTCAAAATCTCCTGAAAACATTGCTTTAGGAGAAACGTACATCATCCTGTTAACCGTATTGGACTCTAGTATAATGGGCATTTTTGTCGCTTGCATTTTCCTCGTATTAAAGAAATTAAAAGCCGAGAAGCCCGCACTTCTGAAGAAGTTGAAGGGGTGAGAGTGCATGGAGTTACCAAGCCTAATAATGATAGAGCTCGGGATAATTTACGTCTCCGCAGTCCTGCTAGTCATAGTCTGGAGAGTATTGCCTAAGAATCTAAGGAAAACATTTTCCTACGTTTGGATAGCAGCCACCTTTTTGATAGCTCTTATGGTTTTAGCAGAATCATCCATAGCGTATACGGTCACTATGAAACCAAAGCTCTACATCTTCGAAGAAATCTTCAGAGGAATAATGGCAATAGATTCCTTTTCATTAAGCATAAACTTCGCCGTCCTCCTATCATCCTTTCTTATGGCTATGCATGTTTTAGGAAATCTCGATTATTCCTCAGAAAAGACTGAGGGTTACTTAGTTCTATTACTGATCCTCGTTGGTACCGCATTATGTATAACTACTACTAACAATTTCGTAGCACTTATAGTGTTCTGGGAAGCATGTATTGCAAGCGCTATAGGAGTCCTAGCACATAACGTTACAGAGGAAGGGGGAGAGGCCCTCACTAAGATGATACTCATGAGCCTTGTCTCGGCAGTAAGCATGACGATAGGCATAGGACTTCTTTATGCGGCCCTAGCAACAGCCTACGCAGAACCTCTAGGCATATATTCGTTAAACTTCCACCAAGTAGCCCTATTGATCCAGAACGTTAGAGGTTATCCCCTATACATATTGCTTCTATCTTTCGCATTTATAGTGGCCAGCTTAGGTATCGAGATAGGAATGGCTCCCTTCCACATGTGGTTGCCTGATATATATACAGGAGCGAGACCCTATTCTCTCTCCTTGGTGGTTCTAACACTGGAAATGACAAGCGCCTACGCCATAACTAGGGTACTTGGAATATACAGTTACATGCCCGTTTATATAGGCGCGCTATCCCTACCAATAGCAATCTTAGTTGTGTTTTCAACGCTCTCAGTAATTGTAGGCGAAGTATCGGCGCTTGTTCAGAGAAGACTACGTAGAATAGTGGGTTACAGCGCAGTAGCGGATGCAGGCTACATACTGCTCCTTTCCCTCTTCTTCTTGACGTTTAAGAGGGTTCCAATAGGCGAAAATTCCACTTACGCCTTGCCTATAGCCTTCTTCATGCTCGTAAGCAACATTTCCCTCGCGTCTTCAGTTGCCCTAATAGGCCTGCTTGAAAGAAGAGGCATATACACGCTAGACGATGCAAGAGGGCTCGTAAGGCGATGGCCTCTCTTAGGAATACTGCTTTCAATGAGCCTAATGTCGGTTTTCGGAGCGCCTCCTCTCGCTGGCTTCATTGCAAAATTCTTTGTGGTTACGTCGCTAGCTTCTTCCATTGGTATGGCAAGCTACATATTGTTCATTGCAGCCATAGTCACATTAATGTTCGCCGTTTCATCAGCCTACAGCCTAAGAATAATTCAGTACACATGTATTTACTCTATAGCTCCTAAGGTCTCCGAACTTATTAAAAAAGAGCCACTTGATTTACTAGCACCCCTCACGTTGTTAGTGGCGCTACTATTAGTACTGGGCGTTGCACCCTTTATCATAACTTCAATGTTTTAGATAGAAAACGATACTCTTTTTCAAACGCCAATCGAGTTTCTAGCACTTTTCTTCAATTCCCGTTTCGGAGGACTCGAGGTAGTTTAAGACATCGTACAAGAGAAATAATAGATGCATTTTGTCTATTGTAGAGAGTTCTCCCTCTGCTCCAATTCTCCCTAAAATGGATTCAATCCTTGACATGCGTGCCCGAATGTACGGGTCGTCTCCTAATCGACCTCTTAAGATAGACCCTATTAGCTCCCTGACCCTATCCCTTATATTCGCCTCTTTCACGAAAATGTAGTCTATCAGGTGTAGGATCTCATCACGCACATCCATGCTTTTACATTATTTAAATGACAGCATATCAAAGTTTCCTTCCCAGCGCTCCCCCTGTAAGCCTCTTTAATGCGACATATTTTTAAGGACATAGTTTTTGTGAATTAAGGTGCTTAACAATGCTCTCAGAGATAGTCTTCGCTCTGCTAGTGATCCCCTTCTTCTCAATAATCCTCGTAATAGCGCTTTCTAAGCACAAGGAAATAGCAGAAGCATCGGCGATCCTTACAGGCTTTATAGAACTGGCTCTAGCAGTGCTACTTCTGATGTTCTACAATAGCGTTATAATGCATGAAAAAGGGTTTGAAGTAGTAAAGCCGCCCTTTAAAATGATTCTCTCTCCCTATGTTGAGGGGCTAACACCCTGCTTTCTGATAGACTTGCTCAGCGTACTCATGGTATTCGTAGTCACTCTCATATCGTCAATGGTGCTACTTTTCTCTAAAGGATATATGCACGGTGACCCTCGCTTAATACGCTACTACTCATTTATGCTTCTCTTCATCGGTGGGATGCTACTTCTCGTTCTAAGTGGAAACTTCTTCCTCCTCTACATGGGCTGGGAAATAGTTGGTCTCTGTTCATGTCAGCTCATAGGACATTGGTTCGAAAAGCCTGAAGCATCAAAGGCCGGCATCAAGGCTTTTATAACTACTAGGCTGGGAGATGTATTCCTTCTAGCGGGAATCCTGATACTGTTTAAAGAGGCAGGTACTCTAGACTTCATTACAATAGCCTCTAATATAGAGCACCTTAAAGGAGTTTTACCCCTAATACTCCTGCTATCTTTCGGAGGAGCTGTAGGAAAATCGGCCCAATTCCCCCTCCACGTGTGGTTACCCGATGCCATGGAAGGTCCAACAACTGTGAGCGCCCTAATACACGCTGCCACCATGGTAAAAGCTGGCGTATATCTCGTGGCACGGCTAGAAACTTTGAGCATATTCTACCCTCACTTCTTCGGATCAGAGATACACGATCTTACGATGATACAAGACTTCTTCATCACGGTGACTGCTATAGGAGCTTTCACGTCGTTCTTTGCGGCTACAATGGCTCTCGTAGCACTTGACATAAAGAGAGTTCTGGCGTACTCGACGCTATCTCAGCTGGGATACATGTTCTCCATCTTAGGTCTAGCAGGATTCCTCAGGGAAGCGTGGGAAGCATGGTATGCTTCTCAATTCCACCTCATAAACCACGCCATTTTCAAAGCCCTTCTCTTCCTCTCCTCGGGAAGCGTGATCCACGCCCTTGAGACTAGAGACATGAGACTTATGGGCAACTTAAGAAAGTATATGCCTTACACATTCATTTGTATGTTTATCGGTGCTCTCTCACTCGCTGGCTTAGTGCCTTTTAACGGTTTTTGGAGTAAGGATCTGATAATAGAGCTTTCATTGAAAACTAACCTAACACTAGTTTCAACGATTTTGATAGTCACAGCCCTCCTTACAGCCTTATATTCCTTCAGAATGATTTACATGGTGTTCCTTGCACCTGAAAGCGATCACGTGAAACGCCACAAGCCTCATGAATCTCCGCCTGTAATGTTGATCCCACTGTTCATCTTATCAGCTGGTGCTATACTCTCAGGGCTTGTAGAAGAGATATTTAGCCCTCTAAAGTCGAGTTTAATACACACGTTCCACATACATGCGCATGCTCATGAAGAATTGATGTTAAAGGCCGTAGTTTCCCTAGGGTCCACGGGACTTGTCATACTGGGAGGACTGATAATACTTACAGTATATCAGCGCAGGTTATTACCGCCAGAGAAAATATTGGAGATCGGAGCATTCAGGGGAATGTACGAAGTTCTACAGAGCGGTTACTACTTTGACTATCTATATGAGCAGGTCTTAACTAAATACTTTGTAATCTTCGTTACCACGATAGCCAGCGCCATTGAAAAATCTCTATGGGCAATAAACAACGGTGCCGTAGCGCTCATAAGGGCACTTGCCAGCGTTTCATGGTTTATTGAAAAGGGACTTGAACTCTTTAATGAATCCATCGTGCTCTCAGTTCGAGGACTATCCACACTGACGAGCATGATCGAGGGGCTGTTGAACACTTTGTACTATGGCATAGCGGATCTCTTTCTATTTATAGGTAGCAATATTAGGAAGACCCATACTGGCGAGATTTCGAGGTATCTGTTTTTCGTATTTATAGGAGTAATAGTTTTATTAATTGCGTCAATTATGATGGGAGGTGGTATATAGAATGCATCTGTTAGCTGGTCTGTTAATTCCTGTGGTACTAACACCTATAATATACTTCGCAGCAAAGAAAAGGAAGGAGTACGGGCTAGCTCTGCTAATTCTGGCAGGAATGCTAACGCTGACGCTTCATACCTATAAGTTCGCCGTGATAGGACGATTTGGAAGGAGTTTCGAGCGATACGGCTGGATTAGCATAGTCACACCCCAGGTTACGGGCATAAGCTTCACGCTCTTCATAGACGGTATAAGCTACATCATGATACTGACGACAATAGTCCTATTCATATGCGCCACGATTTACGCTACCGGATACATTGAAGAAAAAACCGAAGTGCATTTCGCACTGCTATCACTACTCCTTACAGGTCTAACCGGAGTGTTCATCACCGCTAACTTACTGGCCTTTTATGTGTTCTGGGAATTCATGCTCATACCGTCGTATTTCATTATTGCAAGGTGGGGCTATAGAGACCCTGCTAAGATAGCGTTCATGTTCTTCATA
>QMSC01000102.1 GCA_003649515.1 Thermoprotei archaeon
CGCAATAGCTTTATGGCGGGCTCAAATCCACTCTTTGTTAGGAGTAATACCGTTTCAACGTCTACTGATCCTGTGGCGACATTGTATGCTTTCATCAGTAAAAGGGTCTTTATAGCTACACCTCTATCCCTATTGCTCAGACCATATCCCAGCGAAGCGAATAATCTTCCGAGACAGTTGCTACAAAGGGGGTACTTCGATAAAATTCGTTTAGCTAGGTCTAATTCATCCAAGTTTCTGCAGCCTCCAGTCTATGAGGAACTGCACGACAGCCACTATTTGATCTATGGTAAACTTAGCTAGCGGAATTTTTAGAGGTTTGAATATCGCTTCTCTTAAACTTTTTTGTACTATGCTGCAATCTACATCCATAGGTATAAAAACGTTTATTGATTCTGCCGCGAGATCTATCTTTAGCGGATCTTCACCAGTATTCGCCACCCAGTACTTAGCACCATGACACTCCTTAACAAGATCATTAAAGCCTCTTTTCAGCACAATAACGCCTGTATGAGGGGATGATTTGTGACGTGAGGACCTGATCGCCCTAAAGGTTTTTCTCAGCACACCCCCTAACGAGCTTTCGTCGGGATATATTCTCCTCAAGCTCGCACCCCTGAAAATCATGGAGTACTCTTCATTCATTAAGTGAAAGATTAAACAAGTGTCCCGCCTAATGTCATGCGATATAAGCAGTCCTCCCACTATGGTTCTTGCAACAAGAGATTCGTTCAATATTAGCTTCTCTAAATTAGTTACTAGGATGACTATATTGCGTCTCACGTCTACACTCCAAAGAAAGACTGCATATATTTAAATCGTCTTTTAGAGACCCTTTTCAACTGCTTTTTTATTAGATTGTATGTTGTAAGCAGATCTTTAATATCCTTAGTAGTCACTCCCGCTCCTTTAGCTATTCTCCTTATGCGGGACCTATCTATGATACTTGGACTTAACAGCTCCTCCTCGGTCATGGAGTCTAATGCAGCCATCCACTTCTTAATTTTAGTCTCTGTTAACTGTAGTTCGGCGCTACTCACCTTAAATGCTAGCCCGCCCGGCAATAGCTCCAGGATCTTACTTAAAGGCCCCATCTTTCGCATAGCTCTTAACTGTTCTTTAAAGTCCAGCAACGTAAATTTACCGCTAAGTATCCTTTCAATTCTATCCTTCTCCAGCGCTTTGTAAGCCCTAATTTTATCGACAAGCGCACGTAAATCCCCCATTCCTAAAAGCCTATTAACAAAGGCTGTAGGTTCAAAGACTTCTATTTCCTCTACCTTCTCACCTACTCCTATGAACTTGATCTTCGCGCCCGTTGCGACTATCGCAGCAAGTGCACCGCCTCCCTTAGCTGCACCATCAAGCTTAGTAAGGAAGATAGAGCCTATGGGCGTAGCCTTATGGAAGTGTAGCGCTTGAACTCCAGCTTGTTTACCCATCGTAGCATCGATTACAAGCATAACTTCATCTGGCGTTATGGCTTTAGCGAGAGCCTTCATCTCATTTATTAGTGCCGCTTCTTCCTTATGCCTTCCCGCAGTATCTACAATTATCATATCGAATTTTCCTTTAGTAAAGTATTCAATGCCCTCCTTGACTACCTTCACGGGATCCTTTTGGGGATCTCCATATACGGGAACTCCGTAAGGTTCGGCTAATTGTTTTAATTGAACTAACGCACCTGGACGGAAATTATCTGCACATATGAGCGCCGTCTTCAACCCTTGATTCTTAAAGAAGTACGCTAACTTCGCAGCACTAGTGGTTTTACCCGAACCCTGTATTCCAACGAGCATTACTACATAAGGCTTTTTAGTTACGCGTATTTCGGGGCTTTTCTCCCCTCCCAGGAGCTTCAATAGCTCCTCGTAGACGACTTTAAGCGCAATATCACGACGTGTAAATCCAAGAGGGACTTCCTCCTCGAAAACTCGCTTTTCAATATTTTCAGAAAGCTTCACCACAAGCTCTACACTGACATCCGCCATAAGAAGTGCTCTCTGAATATCTCTGATGACCTCCTTGATCACTTTCCTATCGATGAAGGCTACTCTTCCAAGCTTCGAGACCGCCTTAGCAAGAGACTCCCCCAGCCTACGTAAGGTCATTCCTTACACCTAATTGCTGTTATAATTAATCAAAGCCCATTTCGGACTCTTTCTTCAAAATCTCAGATAAAGGCCCCCTAATAATTACACCACGCCCTGCAACTATATCAAATACGTATTTAGCGGGCTTAACAGGCGCCCATCTGGCCTTCCGTATATACATTACCCTGTAGATTTTACCATTTATTTCCTCTAGCCCTAAGACTATTATCCCCGTGGCAAGAAATTCTTCAACTCCGAATCTACTAAGCCTACTGCTTCCAGTAGGTATCTCGCTAGTCATAATAGTTGTTACATCACCCAGTTTTTCAAGTTCAAAAACCATTTCTCTTAAAAACTCCCTAGCATATAGAACGTCCTCTTCCGATCCTCCGTACATTAGCGGAGCTATCGGGTCTATTACTAGCCTCTTAGCATTAATCTTCTCGATATATTTTATAATGTTCCCGATTACTATTCTGGGATCGATTCTTCTATCCTTTTCCTTTAAATAGAGTCTTCTAAAGTGCGTTCTCATGTCTAGAAATAAGAGCTTACGCCTTTCAATAAGCTCTTTGACATCCCATCCAAAGAGGGTTAGTCCTTTAACTACGTGTGCAGCCGGCTCATCTATAGCTAGATAGATGCCGCTTTCATTAAACTTTAAGACACCGTTTATGAGAAATTGGAGAGAAAATATAGTTTTACCACAACCAGTCTCACCAGCTATGAGATAAGTTTTTCCTCTCAGAAAACCGCCTCTGAGTATATGATCATCAAGTAAGGGTATGCCCGTAGGTGTAAGGTCTAGCCTAGGGCTTATAGTTATTGAGGGTGTATACTGTGCCACCGACCTTTCAGTAGTCGGAACGGCTACGGGAGAAGGATTTGAAGCTAAACTTTGCGATGAAGAGGAAGCCGGGGAGAAAAATTTTCCACCGCAAGGGGGACTTAGCGGAGAGTATATAGTTTTTCTTAATCTACCGCAAGACCCCATGCCAGGGTATGGAGTATCAGGTACATAATATATGCATTTTTTACAGGAAATCTCGCTCATATACATCAACTTAACCCCAGATTTTAGGTTCGGGGCCTAACCTCGATCTCCACTCCCAGTCTCTTAGCTATCCTTTTTAGCTTCTTGAATATTTTAGCTGAAAGTGAATTTAAGTATTCTGGTCCCACAAAGACTGTTATTTCACCGTTGCTATTGGCGACTATTTCATATCCGCTTGCGGGAATGTACTTACTCATTGTCCTGTCTATGAGGTTGCGGGCTCGAATTTCCCTTCCACTCACCTCACGTTTTATGGGTACAACGAATGTTCTCTCGCCGAAAACGTAGATCTCGTATTCTGGTTCGCTAGTTAGGAAGTTCCTGACTACTACTACAGGTCGCGATAACTCCACTTCCTTTAATCCATGAGGTATTTTAACAACCGTCTCGAGTTCGTACACTTTTTCGACTCTACCGTTTTTAATGAAAATTACTGTGTCTACGATAGAAGGTATCATACCGAGCTCTACCCTGCCTATGAGCCTTTGTATAGCGTCTATTGGACTAGTAGCATGTACTACACCAACCATTCCTACACCAGCCAATCTCAGATCAGCATATATCTCAAAATCCCTAGTATCGCGCATTTCATCGAAAAAGGTGTAATCAGGCCTGCTTAATAGGAGTATATCATGTATCTCCTCCGATGTAGAATAACTCTTTGAGTACTGAGTTATCTCGTCGGGTAATTGCATATCACGCGGCGACTCTATCGTTTTCACTATCTTTCCTTTTCTGTGATAGTACTCGGCAAGAGCTTGTGCAAAAGTAGTCTTACCCATGCCCGGAGCCCCTGCAATTAGTATTCCCTCAGCACGCTTTTCAAGCCTCTCAATAAGCTTTCTAGGCAGGTTATAGTCTTCAAGCCTTAGTTTTACAAGAGGCCTCACTATAGTCATTTCAAGCCCGTCGGAGAAAGGAGGGCGTACTATAATTATTCTAAAATGTTTCAGTTGAACTATTGTTGATCCAGGCCTTTCTACTTCAATAAAGCCTTCCTTTCCGCCTTTGGCGGCCTCAAGAATCTCTCGTTCTATCCTCTCTAGCTCTTCTCGTGTCATGGGCTTATCTCCTATAGGTTCAAGGAACCACCTTTCAGGCGTTCCCTTCTTAGCGAAGGGTACTACTCCTTCCTTAAGATGTATGGACATCACATCCTTATCGAAGAACTTCTCGAACGTTAACTTGATTTTATCCTCTCGTATGAAAAGAACCTTCGCTCCAAGAGACTTAGCCGCTAGAAATTGAAGCTTATCACACGTTATTAAGGTCGCATTCCACTCAAGAGCAAGTTCACGGAGCATTTCATCTACTTCCTCTAAGGAGAGAGGCTCGAAATATCTATAGCCGCTTGGTAGATCTTTAGAAACCTCTATTGTTAGGCCGTTCACCTTGCCGGACTCTATGAACCCTCTGATAACGTTCAATTCCTTTAGTCCCACTAATCCTAGTGGGTTATTATGCCGCTTCATTAGCCGCTCAAATGCTCTAATGAGTATACTGTGTACTACGATCTTGCCTCTTATCTTCCCCTTCTCTATCTCACTCCTCAGCAGTCCTCTCGTGATTGCTGAGGAATCTGGTAGATACAGTTCCTCTAACCCTACTATACCCATGTTCGCCCATTCCTACTCTCCGAATTAACACTTGCCATTAATATTTCTTTTTAAGCGTGTGATAGTCAGATGAGTAAATGCGAGTAAGCATTAAATTATATAATAATGATATTTTCCCCATATTTTTTGAATGTATCTCTAGAAGAGCCGATACGAGCCCACTTATACTAAATGCACATGCTAGTAATGGCGAGACTATTGAGAATTAGTCACTTTAACGATGATATCCCCTACAGAGACTATGAAAAGCTTAGATTAACCGTTATCAGCATCCTAGTAGACTTGATTAGAAGAAGCCGTGGTACTTGCATAACCTTTACAGGGAAAAAGATAGCTATACTTGCAGGCTTATCTCCGCAACCAGTTCTGTTAACTGTAGTAAAAAGCATTTTGGAAGAGCTTCGAAGGGAAAGATTAATCTCCCGTTACTCACGTAGTAGCCACGGAATAAAGTACATAATTACTCGTGATAGCCCGTTATGGCAGGTAGTTAAAAGCGGAGATTTTGAGAAATACACATGCCTATTTAATGAGACACTCTGTGTAATAATAAGTGATCTCGTGAAAAAGAGAAGCGAATCTTAACC
>QMSC01000103.1 GCA_003649515.1 Thermoprotei archaeon
AAAATAAAGCTTCCTCTGGAGGACTATAAGCTGGACATAAAGGTGTTCCAGCGTTTCCCTAGATTCGAAATGCGTTCCTCCACTACGTCTTAACGGAACCTCATTCATAACGCGATCTAGCGCGCCTGCTACTTAAGGAATATAAAATCTAAATCCCCATGCTTTAGGGGACAAGCTTGTCTAAAGTACTGTCATGCTCCCTTACCGTACTGCTTGACGATCAAGCGGGTTATGGTGTTAGAGGACTCCTGGGACAACACGGCCTCTCAGTATTAGTGAATGTAGTGGATGCTAGTGGACGTAGCCATAGCCTCCTCTTTGATACAGGACAGAGCTCTAAGCCCATCCTTCATAACTTAGAACTTCTCGAAGCGAGCTTGAAGTCGGTAAATGTGATCGCTATATCCCATAGACATTATGACCATAGCGGTGGACTATTGGATTTAGCTAGAGCTTTGAGGAAAGGGGTACGCGTGATCACGCACCCCGATTTCTTTAAACCTTGTATACGAGTTAGGGATGATGGCTCAAGATTAGACATCGGTGTTCCTTACTCCCAAGAAGAGCTAGAGAGGCTAGGAATAACGGTCATGTTCGCAAAAAACGTTGTGGAAGTAGCTCCAGGAGTATTCTTCTTGGGAGAAATACCAAGGAAAAGCTTCGAGACCTCTCCCAAAGGCATGTATACGTTCGAAAATGGTGAAATGATACCCGACCCTCTAGCGGATGATACTGCATTAGCAATCCAAGTAGAAAACCTGGGGATCGTAGTCATTGCAGGATGTAGTCACTCTGGAATAGTTAATATATTAAGTTACGTCCAGGAGTTATTTGGCTCAGAGATCTACGCGGTTCTTGGAGGCCTGCACCTGCTATCGCGAAGTGAAGAGTACATCAGGCGTGTTATAGAGGAAATGCGTAAAATAGGTGTTAGAGAAGTCCATGTAGGACACTGTACGGGCTTTGAAGCAGAGTGCATGTTGCTACAAGAGTTCGGGTCTCGCTTCAAGAGAATCTACAGTGGCTATAGGGTGACCTTTAAGTCAAATTAAGGACGTGTGCTGGATGATTCAAACATTTTTCGAAGATCCTTACTCTAAACGGTGTTTAAATACGGTTAACATATTAGATTTATGAAGGAAAAGTTATCCCTGATAGGCATCAAAGGGATCCTTAAATGAAGGTAGCGAGTAGCGGCGGCATTGCAATAAAGCTTGAGGACAAGTGGATTTTACTAGATCCCATTTCCAGCCCAGGCATTAGACCGGATGTAATCCTGATCTCACACGCCCACAGAGACCACTATAACCTAAATGTACTACGGACTTTTTACGATGTACCCCTAGTAGCATCCAAGGAGACTTTTAACATTATAGTGCAGGGAGGATATTTACGGAACAGGAAAGTCTTTAGGATGGAAGATGGTGAAGAAATAGAGGTCGAGGGCGTTCACATAAGAGCTGAAAACGCTGGCCACATTCCTGGCAGTCTCCAGTACGTGATCAACGAGAAGGTTGTGTTCACAGGCGATTTTTGCCTTGAGGAGAGGAACGTTCTCAAGCCCGCAAAGATCATTGAGGGAGAAGTACTCATAATAGATTCCACCTATGGTCGTCCACCGTACATTTTTCCTGAACGGAGAGAACTGTATGAAAGGATAGAGAGACTCGTAAGGGAGAAATGCGCGGAACACGGTTACGCCTACATCGTTGCAAGAAGTCCTGGAGTGGCTCAGGAACTCGTGAGGCTTTTCATGGATAAGAGCTATCCCCTCCTAGTTCATATAAACGTCTTTAGATACGCAAGGTACTTTGGAATTAAGAGCGACTTTACTGTTATAAGCGGCATAACCGTCTCAGAAGGCGTTCACATATACCCCTATAGGCTCAAGAACAAGCTTAGGAAAATAGACGAAAACACCATAGTCGTTACCGGTTGGGCAGCTGGATGGAACGACCCCTATTCGCTACCTCTATCATCCCACTCAGATTTCGAACATTTAGTAAAATACGTTTTAGAGTCAGGAGCTAAGAAAGTGTATACCGTGTGGGGCAATGCTCGAAGCTTTTCGAAAATACTAAGGGATATGGGATTTGAGTCACATCAAATAGCTCTAAGGTGACCATTCAATAGCTTTAAGTCGTTTGGATTGGGTCGCTACAGGACTTTATCTGCCTGCGCTACGGCTTTTATACATAAGGGGTCGGGGGACTTCAGCTTTCCTGTTAAAATGCGCCTCGCCAAGCATCCTCCCCCGCATTGCTCCTCTAAGGGGCAGTCTGAACAAGCTTTAGGAATAGGTGGAGCGCGCTCAAGGGGGTTTTCTTGATACTTTAACAATACGTCCATAAAGTCCTCTTGGAGGACATTGCCTATCTTTATATCTAAGGTATCGCAGAGAAGTATGCTCCCATCAGGGCTTATGTCAAGGGTGGAGAAGGCGGGGCATAACCCCACTCTAACGTAACCCCTTGTATATAGATGTGCAAAGGGAGCACACCATACAGAGCCATAAGCACCAAGTTCACTTAACGAGTTCTCAAACTCCACAACGGCCCTATAGACTTGATATGGCTCAGGCATGGCATTCTTGGCTCGAGGAGTTGAGGGTATCACCGGTATGATAGATATGTAGTCCGCATCCAAGTCTACTGCAAGTCTAGCGTAACCCCCTGTATCGAAGTAGTTGTACTTCGATACTGCAAAGGAAGTGTAAACATCTACGCCCAGCAATTTCAATAATCGAATTCCTTCGATGACCCTATGCCAAGTCCCCCTTCCTCTAATAGTGTCGTGAACTTCGGGCCTCGCGCCATCGATGCTGGTAAATACCCCAATATCTCTGCGAGCTAACTCCCTTGCGATCTTCTCATTTAATAGTATTAAGTTACTGAACATTGAGACTTCGATGTCATACTCGATAGCTCTATCGATGATCTCAAAGAGATCTTTGCGAAGAAGGGGCTCTCCGCCCGTTATGTTCAGCGCCCTGACACCGTGACTCGCGAGGATGTCAACTAGCTTAAGTGACTCCTTTTTAGAAAGCTCCTTGCTCCAATCCCTGTCCTTAACGTAACAATGTTTACAGTCTAGGTTACACCTAGCTGTAATTAGCCATATGACAAATGAGGGCGTACATACCTTAAATGGCATACCTTCGCCCCAGCACGTCTAAGAATAAAAGGACTGTGTCCACCCTCTACCTACGCTCTGCTTGATAAATTATTATGAGCATTTATAAAAGTATTGTCTAAGCTATATTCGATGGCGTATACTTAATCGTATTAAATAAAAAGTTTAATTAATAGTTTAAGTTTAAGGGAGATCCAGGTTACATGTTACCAAAGAAAAAGAGCTGATGCGCTGATGAACGTTAAGGAGTATAAGAGAAGGATAAGGGAAAGGATTTGGAGATTACTTGAGGAGAAAAACATAGCCGCGTTCCCAAGACCAGTTTACGGCAGAATACCGAACTTCCTAGGGGCTGATAAAGCTGCTAGAAAACTCTTTTCCTTGAAGATCTGGAAGACCTCTAAGGTCGTGAAGGTGAACCCCGATTCCCCTCAGAAGGCTGTGAGGCTTCAAGCCCTACACGAGGGGAAGCTCCTCCTAATGCCCACGCCAAGACTGCGCGAAGGGTTCATACTTTTGGATCCAAAACTCATTCCACGAAGGTACTACTATGAGGCCTCCACAATACGAGGAGCGTTTAAGTGGGGCAGGATAGTGAGCTTAGATGAAATACCAAAGGTCGATTTAATAACAATAGGTAGCGTGGCCGTGGACCAAACTGGCACAAGGATCGGGAAGGGAGGAGGCTACGCTGAGTTGGAATATGGAATTCTGAAGCAAATAGGAAGAGTTTCGGACACCACGCCCATCGCCACGACCGTACATGACATACAGGTGCTTAAAGAAGAACTGCCGAGGGAGGAGCATGACTTGCCCGTAGACGTGATCATAACGCCTACTAAGATCATTGAGGCATCAAAGCCCTTTCCAAAGCCTCCAGGAATCATCTGGAGACTCGTGACGGAGGATATGCTCAACAAAATAAAGCCGTTGAGGGAGTTAAAACGGAAACAAAGTTACTGATTTTAAAGCCTGCTTAAGTACGAGACCTTCATTTTGATGAATTCGTCAGAAGCCTTTGAACCGTACTTCTCAATGAGCTTCTCCGCGAAACGTTTAAATTCATCTAGGGAAACGGCCCTCCTACCGTTCATTTCGGAGTAGTACGCAGCGTCTATTATCGCCATGATCTCAGCACCCTTCTCCTCGTCTAGGATCGATTTCCTACCGCTTAAGACGCATTTACACATGTTAGAAATCTCGCGTATGATCGTGCCGTCAAAAACGTACTCTTGCACTTCAATAGTCCGCTTTACTCCGAGATAGTCCGTAATATCTACCACTGCTTTGCCATTAACGCCCCTTACCGTGATCATGCCCTTAGTTCCAAACACCGCAGTATGTTCGATCTCCTTACCGCTCCAAGATCCCTCTATTAAGGCTGTAGTCCAAGAGCTGTCCTTCGGATCCTCGAAATTTATTAGAACATGAGCGTCGTCCTCAACCTTTATCTCTGTGAACACGCCTGCAATAAACCTATTTTTAATCTTTATGGTAATGCCAGTGAACTTCTCCGCCTTCACTACTGTAGGCCTTTTGTCTAACCCGACGAGGTACCACGCTACCCCTATTGAATGAACTCCCATGTCAAGCATTGAACCCCCGCCGCCAACGTTGGGATCCCAGAACCACTCCTTCCATTCAGGGCCTTCATGCGAACCGGGAACAGTTAGATAGCTCACTTCTCCTATAGTGCCAGCCTCAATAAGCCTTCTAACGGTGTAATTTCCCCTGGAGAAGATGTAATTCTCGTTGTGCTGGTATAGTTTTCCCGTTTCCCTTACGGCTTCCACTATTTCTAAAGCCTCTATGTAGGTGCGCGCCATGGGCTTTTCAACCATCACGTGAGCGCCAGCTCTAAGGGCATCCACTGCAATGGGCTTATGGAACTTGTGAGGCGTGCATACGTCAACGAGGTCAATGTCCTCTTTCTTCAACATTTCACGATAGTCCCTGTAGATCTTAATGCTTGGTAGAATTTCCCTAAGCCTCTCAGCTTGGTCCTCTAAGCCCTTCTCCTTTAGGCTCTTTATCTCAGCTGAGAATACCTCCTCTATCCGCCTTAGAGCCCTCTTCAATGAGTACTCAGAGGGGTCGGCAATGGCAACAAGCCTAGCTTCAGGGACTTTAACGTAGGCGGGAAGGTGTCCTCCAGTAAATATGCCACCAGCTCCCACAACTCCAACTCTTACTTCCTTCATTTT
>QMSC01000104.1 GCA_003649515.1 Thermoprotei archaeon
TATAGAATCCGGGACTATGAGATCCTCTTAGGGGATCCCGTCACAGAAGTAGTACATAAGGAACACGGATACCTCCTTAAACTCGACCCAACCAAGGTTTATTTCTCTCCTCGAGAAGCTACAGAAAGGCAGAGAGTAGCAGTACAAGTTAGACCTGGAGAGTACGTTATGCTGATGTTTGCTGGCGTGGGTCCCTATGCCTTTGCAATATTAAAACATCAGCCTCACGTTGATAAAATTATAGCCATCGAATTAAATCCCATAGCTTATAAATACCTCTTGGAAAACGTAAAGCTTAACAAGGCTGAGGGGAAGGTAATCCCCGTACTAGGCGACGTGAGAGAGAAGGCTTCTCAATTCTATGGGCTATGCGATAGAGTGATCATGCCGCTGCCCAGGGGTGCGTATCTCTTCCTTAAAGAGGCGTTCTATTGTCTAAAGCCTGAAGGAGGGATTGTACATATCTACCATTGGGCTCCTGAGGAGCGGCCCTACGATGAGATAGGGAGAATTATACATGAAGAAGCTTCGAAATACGGCTTTGAGGTGCAGATTCTAAATAGAAGGAAGGTTTTACCGTACGCTCCGCGAATAGTTAAAGTATGCGTTGAGTTTAAGGCCCGTAAAATTCTTAAGACTTCTTAAGCCATGTCCGTATCCGTTCAAGAACGAACCTCTTCCAGCCTTTACTGTTTATTTCCTCGAGCACCTTAACCCAGTCGACCTTATCTATTACGATCGTTACTATGATCATGATGATGAGTGAGGCCAGTATTACTGGCCACGTAGCCTCTTCCCCACCAAAGTATCTGGCTAGCTGGGAAAAGATGTTACCTGAAAGAGCCACAAGAAGGCTTATGACTATCTTGCCTGCAGTAATTGCGACTAGAAACTTTTTAACATCGTACTCTATCATTCCTAAAATGATTATTACTATATCATCAGGCGATGGCGTAGCGGCGACTAAAAAGGCTGCAATAGCACCGTAATTACCTAGCAGCTTCTTTAACGCTTCCAATTGTTCATCACCCTTTCTATAGATGAGCTTTCCAGTACCTCTGCCGATGTAGTACGTTATAAGCTTGCCAAGACCCCCTCCAAATCCACTTATGAGCCCCAGTGCTATAGGATTTATCTGGAGGGTTGTCGCTAGCAGGAAAATGGCCATTAGGTACGGTATGGGAAAGAAAGGTATTAGATTACCTATAACGGAAACGATGAAAGCACCAAGATACCCCCACTTCAGAACTAGCTCTTGTAGTAAGCTCATTAAATCCATTCTTTAATCCCTAGCTACCTAGGATTATGAAGAGCTTCCAGTATAATAACTTTTAGAAAAATTTTGTTTACTTCTCGAATAAGGATGGAGTCTTAAACGAAAGCTCCTCTTCTACCTCTCCTAATGCAAAAGTTTATATTCGACATTTAATTAAGATAGTAAAAACAATTGTCGAAAAAACAAGGCTGGTAAGATGGCCATCGAAATCTTGGACTCATCGAAGACGCTGATAGTTAAAGCAAAGAACTATTTTGAGCGAGGATTAGTGCTCGACATGTACTCATACGCTGCTGCAAATATGCTGGCTTGCACGCAGGTCTTCGCCCCAGCGATCGAGATAAGGGGAGGAAGAGTAATATTACGGGCCCTTGAAAATGCATATGTATCAATAACAGGCTGGGGAGAAGCTTTACTAAACAGAGTTAAAGCGCCTCTCTGGAAGACTCTAAAGCTAAGGAGGGGAGATGTTTTAGAAATTAGAGCTCCGCCTCACAGCGTCTCCTATGTTACAGTTTTAGGAGGACTAAAAGTTGATGGAAACGGCTTTAATAGGTGGATTGAGCCGGGTTTAGAACTAACCTGTTTAGAGTACATTGATGAAGACTACATTGACAAGATCCATGCTGCACTGTACGTTCCTGAGAAATACATCCCCACGTGTACTAGTGATGGCCTAGCGATTAAGGTGGCTCCCTTTATAGCGGAAAGAGGCGTAAGCCAAGCAGTGCTTATTAGCAAGGTCTTGGAAAAGGAATATATTCTAAGGCAGGATAAGATAAGCACCCTCAATGGGCACGAAGTAGTAGAAGAGCATAGAGCTAGCCCGGGAACTCTCGCATTGAAGAATGAAAAAATGTTCTCAATACCGCTAGTAAACCTAAAGTACAAGCTTCCACTTATAGGGGAAATTGCCCCAGCAAGCCTAGACACACTTGCCCGTATACCCCAAAATAGGAGAATTAAGATAATCTTTACAGGGCGCAACCTACTAAAGGACGATATACTATCCTACATGCGTCGCATAAGGAAGTTAAGGAAGTTGTTGGAAGCCGCAAAACAAGCGGCAGAGCGCGGTGCAAAACTCTTTAAGCTTAAAGTCAATGGCATTTTATACGATATCTGGATAGAAGAGCTTTAAAGCGAGCAACTATTAAGCGCATAACTTTTAACTTAAGTTAAATTAGTGATGAATATGAAAGATGTGTTTAAAACCCTATTCGAACTCCGGGAGAAAGCTAAACTGGGTGGAGGAGAAGAATACATTAAAAAACAGCATTCTGCTGGAAAGCTTACCGCAAGAGAACGGCTCGAACTACTCCTCGATAAGGGCAGTTTCATAGAGCTGGACGAGTTCGTAGTACATCGATGCAGGGAGTTCGGGATGGAAAAGCGCGTAGCCCTTGGTGATGGAGTAATAGTGGGCTTCGGGAAAATAGACGGACGGCTCGTCGCAATCTACGCTCAAGACTTCACCTTCATGGGAGGAAGCGTAGGTGAAATGCATGCGTTAAAAATAGCTAGACTTTACGAACTTGCTCTCAAGATAGGTGTACCGGTAATAGGCTTAAACGATTCAGGTGGAGCGAGAATCCAAGAAGGAGTTGATTCCCTAAGAGGATACGGTGAGATCTTTTATAGAAACGTCTTAGCGTCAGGAGTTATACCTCAAATAGTGGCTATAATGGGTCCTTGTGCAGGAGGAGCTGTGTATTCCCCAGCTCTTGCAGACTTCATTTTCATGATAAGGAAGACAAGCTATATGTTCATCACAGGACCTAAGGTAGTCAAGGCGGCACTTGGTGAGGAAGTCACTTTCGAAGAGCTTGGAGGAGCAGAAGTCCACGCTAAGCTCAGCGGAGTGGCACACTTCATCTGCGAAGATGAAGAAGAAACGCTTGAGAAAATACGCAGGCTGATCAGCTACCTTCCCTCAAATAACATGGATGACCCTCCGTTAGTGGATACAGGAGATGACCCGGAAAGAATGGATGAAGAGCTGGATGAAATAATTCCAGAAGATCCAATAAAGCCTTATGATGTTAGAGAGGTCATAGAGAGAGTGGTTGATGTAAACACCTTTTTCGAAGTTCAGGAGAACTTTGCACCGAACGCGATAGTAGGCTTCGCTAGATTGAATGGTATGACTGTAGGTATAGTGGCAAACCAGCCTCTAGTTTACGGAGGCAGTCTTGACATAAACTCAGCGGACAAGATCTCTAGGTTCGTGCGCTTCTGCGATGCCTTCAACATACCTATAATAACCTTCGTAGATGTCCCCGGATTCATTCCTGGAACCAATCAAGAACATGGAGGCGTCATAAGGCATGGCGCAAAGATAATTTACGCATACTCTGAGGCTACGGTTCCAAAACTCACAGTAATTTTGAGAAAGGCTTATGGAGGAGGGTATATTGCAATGGGGAGCAAACACCTTGGCGCTGACATAGTCCTTGCATGGCCTATTGCTGAGATAGCGGTCATGGGACCTCAAGGAGCTATCGAGATAATATACAAGCGAGAAATAGCCAAAGCTCCAAATCCTCAAGAATTGATCGAGAAATTCACGAGAGACTATAGAGAAAAGTTCGCTAACCCCTACGTCGCTGCCAATAGAGGCTACGTTGATAAGGTTATAATGCCTCATGAAACCAGGCCTATTCTCATAAAAATGCTCAAGATGCTGTCCACTAAAAGGGATTTAATACCTAAAGTTCCTAAAAAACATGGAGTAATGCCTGTATAGGGATGAAAATGGAAGAAAACAAAGCCTCCCTCAAGAAAATAGCCATCATAGCGGCCTTAACATACTCAGCCCTTAAGGAGCAAAGGATAAAAAAGCCTTACCCCAAAATACGATATAAGCTCGCAGGATACGAGAACTCCGGTAGCACGTCCTATTGGAACATTGTGAGGAAGGTACTGATGCTAGGATAACGGGATGCCTAATGCAGAAGACCAGAAAGTTTAGGATAACGATAGAAGGAGAAGTCTTCATAGTTGAAGTAGCCGAAGAGAGAATTGAAAGGCTCAGGAAAATCCTAGAAAGGGAGGAGAGGAAGGAGGAAGCTCCTGCACCAAAGCCCTACGGCGAGAATCTAGTATTGGCTCCCATGGCGGGAAAAGTTGTTTCCCTGAAGAAAACTTCAGGCGACAGCATTTCCAAGGGTGAAGTTATTGCAATTCTGGAATCTATGAAGACTCTAGTCGAGATCAAGTCAGATAAAGAGGGAGTAATAGAGGAAGTACTTGTAAAGGAAGGGGATTTTGTTAATTTTAACCAGCCAATATTTAGATTAAAAACTTCTTAGCACTACTTACGAGTTAGAATTTATGTAGCTATTTCTTAAAAATAATTAGAGGTTTGATCGATGGTATCGGAGGAAAGGCTCAAGCAATTAAAGCGTCAGTTAGCGAAGTTACTGAGCGTTGAGGCTCTATCAGAGGAGGAAATAGCGAGTAGAGTAGGCATTAATAGAACTCTCACTAAGAGAATAGTTTTCTCGCTTAGGGAAGAGGGATTTCACATCGTAGAACAGGATAATAAGCTGTCCCTAAAGCTTGATAAGATAAACTTTCATGACTTAAGCACCAAATTAAGGACGAGAATACTCGGCAGGAGGATGATATTCCTCGAGGAAGCCACTTCAACAATGGACGTCGCTAAAGCTAGGTACAGTATGGAAGGGCTGGTAGTACTCGCCGAGAAGCAAACTATAGGTAGAGGGAGAAGAGGGAAGAATTGGTATTCACCAGGAGGAGGTTTATGGTTCTCAGTAATTCTTCGTCCTAGAAACCCTCCAAAGTACACCTCCCTGATAGGTCTTTTTAGCTCCCTAGCAACTGCAGAGGCTATAGAGAACCTCACTGATCTTAAAACCTCGTTGAAATGGCCCAACGACATTTATGTGAATGACCGTAAAGTCTGCGGAGTGATAACGGAAGCCATATACGAAATCGGTGAAATCGCCTCAGCAATAGTTGGAATAGGGATTAA
>QMSC01000105.1 GCA_003649515.1 Thermoprotei archaeon
ACGCCTACTCAATAGAGTGAACGAGCTTCTCTCAAAGTACTCTACCTTTGAGGAGACAGCCTCTCTTGGACTTTACCTGTCGCTTCCACTAGCCTACGCTCAGTCGAGAGTCTACACTAGCGGTAGTAGCGTGGGAGAGAGTAGGGGGAGGAGTACTAGTAGAGTTCACAGCCTCCAGACCTCTAGGAGCAGGAGTGATAGCGTGGCTGAAAGCGAGGCATATAGCAAGACGAGGGCAGAGGGGGTTGCAGTACAGGAAAGCCAGAGTGTTGGCTTCTCCCACACTAGAGGAGTTGCTGAGACAAGGGGGCTGGTGGAGACTTCTGGGAGCTCGGAGAGCACTGCTAGAGTCCCCGAAGTGAGGAGTAGGAGTACTGTAGTTCCCCCAGTAACTCGCACAGAGTCTAGTTCAACTCAGTTCCAGCTCCCCTATGGGATTTCCAGGAACTCTAGCTTGAGCCTAGAGGGGAGTAGTGGGAAGTGGACTGAGAGGAAGATTGCAGGCTACATGAGTAATCCAAGCTATGGGGGGAGAGCTCTGGGAACTGGATTTAGCGTAACTGCGCCAGCTGCCTACGGCCAGCAGTGGGACAGAGAGTCCTACAGCAGGCGCGAAAGCTTAAGCGAGACAACTAGAGTTCAGCCCCTCGACTCTTCTGGAAAGCCTGTGGAGAAAGCGGCAGTGGAGGCGAGCGAGGGCAGTAGCGTGACGCGGGGAGTTGAGCCCGGCCACAGCGAGACTGTTACTGAGCCATATACTGTGACGCAGAAAAGTAGCTTTAAAAGCGATTCTCGGAGCCTTGCCACTACTAGGGCAGAATCCCTTACTAGGAACTTGTCCTGGACGAGGAGCACTACTAGGAGCAGGGTTGATACTGTAGGCGAGCAGCGCGGCACGACTAGGAGTGTGAGCGAGGGAGCTTCTATTGGAGAAGTCTACGGAGAGGCCTCAGGAGAAACTACTGTCAAGTCTAGGACCAGAGGCTACTCTGTCTCTGAGGGAGGCGTGTGGAGCGTAGGGGCTGTTCCAGGAGTTACTATGGCTTACTCTACTAGGAGAATTGATGAGGCTAAGCGCACAGTATACGAGTTATTGAGCGTTGAGAAACAGCGCTTACTAGAGACCTTGAGCAGTGGGGGCTTTCATGTTCAAGCAGTAATTCTAGGCAGTAGAAAAGCCGTTGAGGCCGCTAAGGCGCTTATACTGGGAAGCTATACTCCTACCAAGCCCTGGCCTGAGCCACTCTACGTCGTCGAGGGGGATGAAGAGCTATTGCTGGCTGCAAGGACTCTTAGCCTAGACTACAGGAGGGAGAACGGGCACCCGGTAAGGGCCTACAGGGTTGTGAACCTCTACACTAGCACGGAGCTAGCAGCCCTAACTCATCCTCCAAGAGTACAGGTAAAGGGGGTTGAAGTAGTTGCAGAAAACGTCCCAGAGTTCTCCCTCCCAGAGAAGGACTCGTGGGATATTGAGCTAGGGTGGGCAATCTCCCATGAGACGCTTGCGCCTTCAGCTAGGTGGGGATTCGACCTAGAGGAGCTAGGCCACATTGGAGTATTCGGGGCAAGTGGCTCTGGAAAGACTGTTACGGCCATCAACCTCGCCTACCAGGCTTCGGCAAAAGGTTTCAGAGTAGTCGTAATAGACTGGAAGTATGAGTGGAGGAGGCTCCTAAAGGCAGTAAAAGGAAAGAGAGCTTTCTACGCCCTCTACGAGCAGGAAGGCTTGCCTAAGCTCAACTGGAACCCCCTTAGGCCCCCTAGGAGAGTTCACTGGAGAGAGTGGATGAGAGTAGTGTTAGAGTGGTTTGTTGCAACTTACGGCCTTGGCTCTAGGTCGCTAGCAGTCTTGAGGAAGCATCTCTGGAACCTCTACAAGAAAATGGAGCCTACTGCATATCCCTCTTTCAGAGACCTCTACGAGAGTATACTGAGGGAGAGAAGGGTTGAGGGGAAGAAAGCGAGCTTTGAGAGGCTGGATGTCTACGATAAAATACTTGACCGACTCTGGCCCTACGCTGAGGGGGATCTAGCAGAGCTCTTCGGGCGGGACTGTGAAACCGACATAGTGGACATAGTTCTAGGCAACAGCTTTGTCGATTTCGAGGCTGGAGGCATGAGCGATACAGATAAGCCCTTTATTCTAAGCCTAATAGTATTCGCGCTATACTACTACGCTAAACACAATGGACCCTACGGGCGACCAGTACTCTTAGTAGTAGAGGAAGCACACCAGGTAGCGTTCAACGTGAGAGAGAAGCCTAGCGCAGAGGCAGTCAATATTACAGAAGATATATGGGGCAAGCTTGCTGCAGAGGGTAGGGCCTTCAACCTATACGGAGTCTTCATAGTACAGTATCCCTCAAGGCTGAACCCGATGATTCTAGCCAACCTAATGGCGACAATAACATTTAGGCTAAACCTACAGACAGTGAAAGACCAGGATGTATTCACAATAGTCTACCAGCTTGGAAAAGACCCCCAGAGGTTTGGAAACGAGTACGCCAGGTTTCTAGAACGCCTGCCAGTAGGCCACGCCATAGCCGTAAAGAAGCGAACAAAAGAGTTCTTTAAAACGGAACCAGTATTAGTTAAATTCGATTACCTTGAACTTCAAAAGCAGAAAACAGTGAGGTAACTTGTCCTCGTTAGAGAAAAGCTGATATTTAGTCCACATCAGTTGAATATTTTGAGAAAGCATGACAGTATTAGTTAACCAGCGACAGCTATTTACGATTGAGAAACGAGCATACATGTTTATTGACGGAGGCTACATTAGAAAAATTATTAAGGACAAGTTGAAGCGTGAAGATATTCTACAAGTTGCTCGAAAATACGCCACATTCATAAGATCATTAGTGGGCGAAGCCTCTTCATTTGATGTAAGGGTGACTAGGGTTTTGTACTATGATGCTAATGTTAGAGTAGAAGACGATGCCGAGAGGCACAAGTCACGAATGAAGTTCTTCAGCGATTTGGAAAAGAAGCTTCCTAAATTCGATGTCAGGCTCGGGACGTTGGTAAAATTGGAGAGAGGTTATAGACAGAAGGGCGTTGACACGCTACTGGCAATTGATATGATCGTTAAGGCTTTTCTAAACCACTATGATGTCGCTATCCTTGTAGCGGGAGATAGGGATTTCGTAAGTGTAGTGCGTGCGGTAAAGGAATATACTGGAAAGCTTGTCTATGGTGTATATGAGCAGAGTTCTATAGCTGACGAGCTGGAAAGAATTTTTGATGTAAGAAAGCCTCTAACAATACCTAGGCTTAAAGAACTTGTAAATAAAATTAAGTAGATTAGAATAGCTTCTCTAACCCCTTGACCACTAGGCTTTAGGAGTATACTCCGAGCATACCACCCCTCCTTTTATACGCCCGTACTTCTCAGAGGTGAGTATTCTGCCAGTATACCATATAAGAGGATCTTTCTGAGCTGGGTGGTTAAGGTGGAGTACACTACTGTAAAGGTTCATAGGGTAGTTAAGGAGAAGCTAGCTAGTTACGCTAAGCTTAGAGCCTTAACCTTGGGTGCTGCAATAAGTAGGCTTCTCGAAGAGGAATCATTGAGAAGCCTGCTTAGCCAAATAGTGTCCCTTCTAGAGGAGCAGAATAGGCTTATTGTCGAAATTAAATGCATTCTAGCCGAGACCCACAGAGGCAAAACTACATTTGCCAGAAGGGAGACAGTCCAGGAGGGAGTTCAACTAGACAGCTTTCCCGAGTTCATCAGGGACAATCCTTGGCTGGATGTTCTGTCAAGAAGGGGACAAAATGTTCAGGAAAAGAGCTAGGGAAGAGGAGTATAGGACACTGTTAATACAGTATAGGGAGCTACTGGAGAAGCTACAGAGGGAAAACAGCGAGCTTAGAGAAGCCTTGGAGGACGCTAGAAGGAGAATAGAGGCCATGCTAAAACTCTTCTTCCCAGACCTCTATGCAAAGAGAAGAGACAGAAGCCTAGATGAAGCCATAAGGCTATTGGCAGACGGTTTAGATTCCTGGAGGAGAGAGCTACAGGAAAGGGAGAGAGCTTTAACACGCCTAAAGGCCTTGAAGGAAACTTGTATTGAGGTACCGGACTTAGAAAAAGTGAGAGATAAGTTAAGGCAGCTTAACGAGGCCGAGATTGAGGCGCTTAAACTAGCCCTAATGGGCTACTGTACTACTAGATCTCTTTCAGAAGAGATGGGTATTGCGTGGAAAGAGGCTGAAAGTATCCTAGAAGACCTGTGTGGAAGAGGTTTCTTAGAAGTTCTCCGAGTAAAGACTGGTAGGAGTTCTCGAGGAATTCCAGTATTCTTCCCCTCTCCATATGGAGAGGCTGCTAGCAAAGTTTTGCTAAGCAAACCTTGGAACCTTGTCCACGCCGAAGTGCTGAAAGATAAGGGCATGTACGTAGGCAATAGCGAGCTAATAAGAAGGGCTGAGGTGAGACTTAGGCAGAGCGGCTACAAGGTTGTAACGGAATTCGATGATCCGAGCGAATGCTCCTTCCAGTACTCGAAGGGAGTTCATAGAGCCGATTTAGCCGTATACGTGAATAGTCAAAAGCGGCAGGTCATGAAAATACTTGTTGAGTGCGAGTCTATGAGCAATCCAGTAAGCCAGGTCTCTAAAATGCTTGACGCCTACTACGAGAAGTTTAGGAGGATATTCATTGTAGTGGGCTCAAGGCTTGCGAGGAGAATGATGGTACAGCGTGCATGCTACTGGGCTTGGAGGAGGAAAGAAGAGCTGGTAATGGAGCTCCGAGTCGAGAGCATAGATAGGTTAAACAGGCTAGAGTCCATGCCAAAATATGTTCTTACAAGACTTACTTCAAGAATATTTAAAAATTAAAATTAGAAAGAATTACTGTGGTTAAGCTTATTAGCTTGAATATGGAGGTTTTGATGACCAGTTATGGTTGAGTTACGTGTTAAATATGATGCTGTAGCAGACGCCCTTTACATTAGAGTTAGGGACGCGCCAGTTCAGGAGAGCATAGAGGTTTCAGAGGGCATTATAGTGGATTTCGATGAAAGGAATGAGGTTATTGGAGTAGAAATACTAGGCTTCTCTAAATCAAAACTAAACCTCAACAAGATCGTTAGGAAAGGTATTGAAGCCATCTCAGTGTCGTAATGAAACCAGTAAGATCTAAGATCGTAGACTATTCCCTAAACGTATCCCAGGGCGGTCAAGT
>QMSC01000106.1 GCA_003649515.1 Thermoprotei archaeon
CTAGTGACAACACCGTGGTCCACCAACTTTAAAGCTAATAACAATTCCTAAATCGGATATTTCCGTGTTACTCTTGGAGATAGCTTAAGGGATGCCTGAGAGGGCTCAAAGGGAACTCTTCTAAAGCCGAGCTCCAAAACGTTTAAATTCCAGGATACTGTAAGGCTTAGAGAAGGGAGACATGAAGGAAAGAGAAAAGGTGTGCAGTAGTACTTGCAAGAATCTCAGCAATGTAGTCGTGGGAAGGCATGTTTACGGCAACCTGTACGATATAGAGCCGAGCATTCTAAGTAATGAGAAGCTCCTCAAAGAGACTGTTATAAAGGCGGCAGAGCTCGCTAACACGAAGCTCATCGAAGTGAAGTCGTGGGTAATAGAGGGAGATAAGGGAGGAGTTTCTGTAATAGCGCTGATCGAGGAATCCCACATCGCTATACATACGTGGGTAAAGTACGGGTATGCTACTGTAGACGTCTACACCTGCGGAGAGAAAAGCGATCCCTGGAAAGCATTTAGCTACATTCTAGACGTGCTTAAGCCGAGGACTCACCAGGTATTTTACGCGGATAGATCCTCTATTCAATCGGTATAAACAATTCTCAGCTTATACAAAGGGTCGCATTCTAACTCGCCTTCTGAACTTTCTCGATCTCCTCCATGAATTTCCTCATAAATCTAGGCCACCTGTAATCCTCTCTAGGAACGAGCTTTCGAGCATTGCCCTTGCAGAAGCGTAAGCATACGCCGCATCCCATGCACTTTTCCTCGTCAACAAAAGCCTTTCCATTTTGGAGGGAAGATGCTTCGAAGGCGCATACTTTTACACATTCACCGCATCCCTGACATAAGCTACCGTCAACAACCGCTACTTTGGGCCCCTTAAATAGCGCTGCTCTCCAGGTCTTATAGCATCTTACGGGAACGCATATTTCAGGATCGCAATTACATATGACGAAGGTGAGCTTTCCCATCCTACAACAAGCGTAAACGCTGTGGATAAGCCCGATTTTATTCCACTCGAGCAAGTATCTCTTGAGTTCTTCGGAGGAGATGTACCTGTACCCCGGCTTTCTCTCAGCCCATGCCTTAATTCCTGCTAGAATTACTACATCCACATCCAGAGGATCCTTCCTCCTGTTGAGGGCGACTTTGCATATACAGGAGCCTACGGCTATTTTAGAGCCTATTTTATCAAGTACGTCCACGAACTTTAAAGCGGTTTCACAATCTAATACGACGCCATGGGGAAGGAACCATAGCAATTTAGCCACGAGCTTAGCCATGCTCCTCCCTAAAGGGTTTTCAGTGAAGAACTTGCTTGAAAGCAATTTGTCAAAGGTTCTCAGAATCGTAGGCTCGAGGTCAGCGTAGATCTTGAGGCCGTGCTCAAGGCACAAGGCTCTCACCGATATTTATAGCTCACTTCTTTTAAAAAGTTTAAATATCACATAGATTGAAATAGCCTACATGATCTCCGAAATTCTTTTCAAACTACCCAATGGCGACTACAGGTTCACTAGCGACTTTCTGCTAGCCCCTCCAGGAGCTAGGATATTCATAGACCCCTCTACTTGGTGCATCCATGGAGCTTACGAAGACTATGGAAGGTATATCGTATCCAAATCCCAGTTGGCTGCACGATTCGTTCAACTGCATCCCGTAACCCTGGGATGGTTCGCCGACCCCCACGTTTCAACTAGCGTCTCGGAGAACTTCAAGAGAATAGCGAGCGAAACCTCAACAGTAAACCCCTCACTAACCATAATCTGCGGTGATATCGTAAGCGGCTCTGGAGGGTATCAAGGATCTCCGATGGAGGATAAGTGGTTTGAGAATGCTTGGAACTCGATGAAGAACAGCCTACCGAACATTCTATGGGTCAAGGGAAATCACGACGTGGATCCGGGATGTTACAACTACTATAATTGGTTTGAGAGGCTATGGGTGTTCACTGTCGGTAAGTTTAAGATCGTAGGTTTCGATACGTTCAACGAGGATAGGATCGTTCCCGATACGTGTAACCCCTTCGTCTCGATAAGCGATCTTCTATGGCTTAGGAGGAGGCTTGAGGAGGACAACACATATAAGATCCTCGTAGCACATCACCCCTACGATCAATGGTTTATGTACTCGCACCTAGCTCTTCGAGAGAAGGATGTCAAGTGCCTCCTGGCGGGTCACACACATGATGCCCTCAGGATCACTGCTTATAACTTAGAGACTTTAGTTAACGGTTGTGCAGCACCTGAGGTTAAGCTTCCAATAAGCGGATTTTTAGTATGCTTTAAGGATGGCGTTGTGAAGCCAATACTAAGCACTGGCGGAACTAGTGTCCTTAAAAAGGACGACCGCTTTGAGATTCTTGCTGGCCGAACGATTTCCTGGTCCAAGGAGGAAAAGGAGGATAAAATTCCTGTTAGGATCGTCGAAAAATTTGGGGATCAGTACTTGAACTTTATAGTGCTTTGTCCATCAAAGTCCAAGGCAACTCTAGAAGTCGAGTTTAGGAATAGCCTATTGAGAGTCTCTTGTAGTGAGGATTTATACTTTATCGGTAGGGATATCTCTTCAAAGGCGGAGATATATGATGCGTGGACCTGTTTCTGCGGGGCCCGATGGACTTGTTATTTCGCTCCTGGAGGAAAGGACGTTGAGATAAAAATACCTTGCAGACAATAAAGAATAATACCGGTAATTAACCTGTGTTTTAGCTCCTGATTATAGGATAAATGTACTTATTCTGCCTAGTGAGATTGTTTTGATTTTGATAGACTTTTGTACTTGTTTGAATTATCGATGGGTGGTGAATGCGGTTATAAACGTTTATGTCGTTCTCCTAATGGCTATGAGTAGGGGGCTAAATCTATAAACAGCATGAACCTGTGACTTCTTAAGCCTTAATGCTTTATAATTTAACAAGCTTTAATATTCATTAAGAATTAATTAATGCTTGAGGTACAGTAGTTATGGGATTTGAAGATCTTGAATCGGAAAGACTCGCTAGCGCATTGGCTATTGCTGAGGAGTTTGCCTCAAAGTTTAAACGGGAGGGTGTAGTTGGAATTGTATTTCTGGGAGGTATTGCTAGAGGTTATTTTGACAGATTCTCCGATATAGATGTTATAATATTTAAGAGAAGGAATGTCGATCTCGGCGTAAGAAACGAGTATGAATTCGAGTATAAGGGTTTTCTCATTGACTATGAAATCGTGAATTATGAGGATATGGTCGAATCAGAGTGGGATATGGAGATGAGATGGAGTTTTTCTAAGGTAAAAATTTTCTATGATCCCGAAGGGAAAATTAGGTCTCTAATCGATAAAAAGGTTTGTCTAAGAGAAGAGGAGAGAAAATGGTTGATTATAGAAGGCCTAACTCAGTCTGACTGGTACTGTAATGTTGTTTCGGAACTATGGATTTACAGAAACGACCCTATTAGCGCTCACTATTCTATTTACTACGCTTTAGAAGAACTGGTGAAGGCTATTTTTATGCTGAATAACGAGTTACTACCCGCTAGCAAGTGGCGCATCTACTTAGTTCAGCGCTTAAAGTGGCTACCCAAGGAATTTAATGAAAAAATGAGGGAGGTCCTGCTAGTAAAAGATTTTTCCTTAAAAGAGCTTGAAAGGCGTAGGAAGGCGTTAAATTATCTCTGGCGGCAAGTGTTACCGAAAGCTGAAAGAGAGGTTGATATGAAATTTAATGAATTTAAGAAGTTAGTATAAATTCCTTCATATAAAACAGCAGCCCTTAAACCGTACTCTTAGGCTAGCACTCATATTCATCTCTTTGCTTCCCTTTTGTAAGGTAGCGTCTGACGAGCTTTACCGCGAAGAGCTTCTACCTAAACTAAGGAGCAGCCTGGTTTACCTATCTAAGCAAGGCATACTAAAACGCGTAAAGAGGCCTAAACACGTCAAAAGAATGTTCGGAGAAAGCTAGCAGAAAGAAGCTAGCCTAGTACAGTAAGTACCACTCAAGAAAGTTGAAGGGGGTCTAGTTAATAAGAGACTACTCTGAATTGAAACGCCTTAAGAAAGGGGTATTAGATGCCGTGGAGGCTACGATCGTTAGTTTCTCCTATCCGAACTTCTAAGCATAGCTATTTGCAAGTTTTAAAGCATTAGCTATTACTGCTAAAGAGAGCCCCATGTCTCCGACTAAAACTGCTACCCACAGGTCGATTAATCCAAGTACTGTAAGGAGAGCAAGTGTCACCTTTATAGCTATCGAAGCGAAAACGTTCTGCATCACGATGTTCATAGTTTTCTTGCTTAAGTCGAAGAGGTACACCAGTTTACTTAAATTAGAGTCTATTAGAACAATGTCTCCGCTCTCTATGGCTACTTCGGTTCCCGCTCCTATAGCTACGCCAACACAGGCTCTAGCTAGTGCAGGAGCATCGTTTATCCCATCACCTACCATAGCAACATGTCTCTTATGTTTCTGCATTAAGTTCTCAACGACTTGTACTTTCTCATCAGGAAGGAGTTCGGCGTAATACTCATCTAAGTCAAGCTTCTTCGCAACGACCTCAGCGACTTCAGAACGATCTCCTGTTAACATAACTACGCGTAGCCCTCGTTTTTTAAGCTCGCGTATAGTGTGGATCGCGTCGCTACGAATATCGTCTTCAAGAATGAAAGCTCCTAGAAGAGACTTATCATCGGCGAGGAAGGCGCTGACTATGCTTTTTTCTTTTTGAAGTTTGTGGGCTTGCGAAGGAACTTTAATTCCATGCTCGGTAAGAAACTTCAGGTTTCCAAACAAGTAACGCCTTCCCTTAATGACGCCTTCAATACCCTTCCCCGGAATCAGCTTAAAAGCATCTGCTTCCAGTAGCTTTATGTTCCTCCTTTTCGCCTCCTCAACTATTGCGCCATCTACTGGGTGGTTTGAATATTGGCTTAGTGAGCCAGCTATCTTAAGCAGTTCAGAAGAAGGAAGCTTGTTTAGGGGCACTACTTTTGAGAGGACAAGTCTTCCTCTCGTAAGTGTGCCAGTTTTGTCCAATGCCACCACATTTACCTTAGTGACATGTTCTAGATGTCTGCCTCCCTTAATCAAAACCCCATTCCTCGCACCTCCTATTAGGCCCGATACCATGGCTACAGGTATCGATATTGC
>QMSC01000107.1 GCA_003649515.1 Thermoprotei archaeon
ACTTGGAGAAAGAGGGGTTGTTGATAGGGAAGGCCTATTTGTAAAAATAGCTTCAAAGGAGAATGTGCAGGGCAGTAAGTGGATCATAATATCCTCCACAAGAGACAAGGAATATTACCTTAGAAGAGGGTTTATTGAAGTGAAGAACCTCCTAGTAGCGCCTTACCATCCTCTCTTAGAGAAAATAGTCCCCAAAGCTGACTTCTCCTTTACAGCGGTGTCGGCTGCCGCAGAAGAGGCGTGGGCTCAGAGCACATTAAGCATGACGCCACTAAACTCGATGTTCAAGGCTGAGGCGGCTCTAATACAGTACATTTTTAAAACGCGCGAAGGAGAAGATGACCGTGACCTAGCCAAAGAAGCTCTTTGTGAACTTGAGACAGCTAGGATGATAGCCGAGGAAAATAGACTGCCCTCTAAGAGCGAGGTCGAGGCTTATGCTAAAGAGGTCTACAATTGGCGTTCAAAAGACGAGGTAATAAAGAGACTTCTCGGGATATTTAAGGAGAAAGAAATACTTATAGTCAACGCCGTTGAGGAGAAAATAGGTATCCGGAGGAGTTCCAGGAGGGCATTCTAGTGGCAGTTGTGCCTGGATACAAAATCGCTGAACTACTGACTAAAATAGGTAATAAGATAAGTAGCTCTCAAATCCAGCCCGCAGGACTAGACCTGACCTTGAGTGCCGTTTTTACGTTTGAAGGAGAGGGAGCTATAGGTTTAGAAGAAGTTACATTACCCTCCTATCAAGAGCTGGAGCCTTCAGAAGATGGTTTTTATAGGCTAAGTGAAGGGGCTTATAAGATACGCTTCAACGAGATAGTCGAAGTACCGAACGACTGCATTGGTATAGCTTTTCCACGTTCAAGTTTGTTGAGAATGGGGGCTACTATTAATCTAGCGGTATGGGATCCGGGATATAAGGGCAGGGGAGAGGCGTTACTGTTGGTCTTTAACGAGAAAAGTATACAGTTGAGAAAGGGCGCTAGGGTAGCCCAAATAGTATTTATCAAGCTTTTGGAGAAGCCCTCTCAAGCCTATAGAGGCAGGTATCAATACGAGAACATTTAGCTTTAAGATCCTGATCTGCCTCGCTAAGAATTCTACTCTTTGAGCATCCTTAAGGTCTCGAGCCACAAGAAAAATGTCGAAAATGCTACAATAATTAGACCTAGTACTTCTGTCATAGAAACATTATTCCAGTCCATTAACGTGCAATAAAAGATACTCAGGCTAGTTAGGAAGACCGAATAAAATAATAACCTAGGTATGGCAAGCCTACCGATAAGAAGGAAATGTTTTAACGCATCTATTTTCACGTAATTCTTTACGCAATATTTCCCACCCTCTAACCTCTCTACTAAACCCATCTCCTCCAATTTACGTAAGTGGTACAGAGCGAGACTTGGAGATTTAAGTCTGATAGCCCTCTGAATTTCCCTTACGCCTAATGGCCTTCCCCTTCTTACTAGAAACTTATACACTTCCAGAGTTTTTCCTTCAAGTTTCACGCTCAAGGCGATCCCTCGGTACTCACTTTTTAAGAAGCCAGTATTTTGTAACGAAATAGGCTAATAGGGCTAAAAGTAGAGATAGGGAAACGGCTCTGATAATAGGCATTAGCTTTTCCTCTAAAGTCTGCACTTTAACGCGAATGTTAACAACCATGAGAGATTCACGTAACCCTTTTTCATGAAAAACTACGTCCGTAGCTTCAATTAGTTTGTATTCCCGCCCTTCGATAACCGCGATAGCGGGTAGAGGAATCGTAAGATACTTCACCTGTTCGCTTTGAGTTAATGTTAGGATCCTAGTTTCTTTTAAGGTATATATTTGAATGCAAATTGGCTCTATGAGATTCAGTAGGCCAGTAGCATTATACGCGAGCCTAAAATATACCCGGCAAACGCGTGGACTAAATCTAGCCCTGATCCTAATGCTCTTGTCGCTGTATAGCGCTACGTAGACTTTATCATAGCTTAAACTTGACCTGAAAAATGCTACGACAATGTACCTTCCAGCCGGTAAAAGGGTCTCAATCTCACTGTAATGAGTGTGATAATTGGCGAATACTTTTCCGTCAACGGAAATAATAAATAAGCTTACTGGCATGTCGCCCTCAATTCTTAGCTTAAGTCTATAGAAAGGTGGGTTTCCAGCCCCCCACTCCATCACAAACACTAGTAGCGCTATTATTACAACTGCCATTAGACCCCTTCCAGACATCCGAGTAAACTGAACATCCATGACATATATTCCAGTTTAAAAGTCCCTTAAAAAGATGAACGCGTTCTAGTACTTGAACATTAGAAGAAAGCTCCCTCAACAACCACTGTCTCCTGAAAATCGCTTCCTAACCTTATTCTGCCTAATACTAATCCTCCTATAGGACCTTCATAAGGGGTTCTTACTTTAAGGACCTTCCTATGGTAATCTATGTCCTCGATTATGCCTAACCCTCTCTCCCTAAGCTCAGAATCCAGCAATCCTACAAGTATTCCCTTCTCAAACCCCTTCCTCACTATGCGCACAAAGTATGTGTGAAACTTTTCTCTCAGTAAATTAACAATCGTAGAAGTAATGCTAGCTCTCTCGCTTGTTACCACTATTAAGTGGATAGATGACTTCTCAGCATATATGACCTTCATATCGAGTATTTTCTCGAGAAATTCTAAGTCTTCTCTCAGTTCTTCCCCGCTAAAGAGAAAGGAGTTCAGTATGGGTGTTGAGGACGCATCTATGCTCCGAACCGTACTGTCAATGAAGTAGCGTAAATAGTTTTGGGATCTTAGCATGCGCCTCTCTGCTCGACTTCTCTCATACATTGCTGGCGGTGTATCTATTCTAACAACTTTTATCTGAGGTAGCCTGCTTAAGGAATTTAAGAGGGGCTCTAGGTCCTGACCCTTTGTCATTGCAGCAATTACTTGTGGCTTTACTGCCCGAATTATATCCAGTTTGAACCGTAAAGCCTTAAGCCCCTTAACCCACCCATCTGTATTTATAATCACGATATCAGCCTTCTCAAGCGCGCGTTTAACGAACTCGTATACCGAATGCACTATATATCCCTCAGACCCCTCTGGAGCAATCGCTCCTATGAAAGCCAGGTGCTCGGGTTCGAGATCCCGTAGAGACGTTATAGGATTTTGAGGAAAAGCTAACGACACGGTTGTAGGCGGTCCTACATCCGCCTGACCTATATCTGCGTCAATGACAGCCGCCTTAAGACCTCTCCTTAGGCTCTCATTTATAAGAAAAGTTGAGAAAGTACTCTTCCCGCTGTCAGTAGGTCCTAACACCAAGACAACAATCTTCTTGAGTTGACGATCTCTCCTTAAGCTCAGAATCTCCTCTATTCTTTGCCTCCAGAGGTCAATAGCCTCCTCTTCAAGTTTGGGGGACTCTAAGCTTCCCTCAGAGCCTAAATTCACCCTTAGAGTGGCATCTTTTAAAACTTTGAAAACGTACACTCTTCCCTTAGGTACCTTAATTGCTTTGCCCTTCGTAAGCTCGAGTCCAAGTCCATAAACGCTACCCTCTTCCACTCGGATAACAGCTGGGCCCTTAACCCTTACGAGCTGCCCCTCTTTGAACCTCTTTTGAGCCCCTGAAATTAGCGGCATCTCATAATGTAGTCTTCAGGGAATTAATAAAAGGTTAACGAAAAACCCGTTCAACTGCGTTGATCAAGATCCTACTTTACCAGCGTAAACCCTATATCCCGACCTACTTCCCAGCGTCTCCACCTCTGGGAAAACATTACTAAGGATTTCGAATAGTCTTCGACCGCCTTTCCTATGCCTTGCGACGAACTGAAGGATTCCATCGGGCTTTAAATATCTCGGTGCTTCGACTATTATTCTTTCTAAAATCTTCATTCCCGTTGCTTGAGGCGGATTGGTTATGATCGTATCGAAAGTTTCATTCCTTACTGGTTCGTAGAGGTCTCCCCAACGAACCTCAGCATTATGTACGCGGTTTAGAGCTAAGTTGCGTTTAGCCAGCATTACAGCTCGTTTATTTATATCGGTTAGGATCACGTATCCACGAGGTGCCAGCTTGGCTGCAACAATACCAATAATGCCGTAACCACATCCTAAATCGAGCATCCTCCAACCATCCTTAACGATCATGTAGTTAAGCAAAACCTCAGTCCCCTTATCAAGCCGCCGGGCGGAGAATACTCCGCTCGCACTTTCTATAATGACCTCTATTCCCCTAACCCTTACTCTAAACCTATATTTCTTGAAGCTTCCTGAGGGGAATTCACTATAGTAATGTGACATTTTTATACATCTTAAGTATAGCTTTCATAGCTACTAAAGCTTTACACCGGAGACTGGACCACTATCCTATGCATAACTATTTTTAATAACCCAGATTATTTTACAGCGGGTGCAAGGTAGATTGACTAAGTTAGCGTTAGCTGCCATGGAGGAAATAGCGAATTTTATTCTCAGAGCTGCTAAGCTCATAAAAAATGAGGAGGTTAATAAGGCTCTAGAGTTGCTCATAGAAGCCTACGAGAATAATAAGAAGATATTGGTAGTGGGTGCAGGACGTTCAGGACTCGTGGGTAAGGCCTTTGCTATGAGATTAATGCATTTAGGGTTTAACGTTTACGTTTTAGGAGAAACTATAACCCCTAGCGTTAGATCTGGAGATATATTGGTAGCAATTTCGGGTTCAGGGAGTACCGAGCTAATATTGACTGCTGCACGCATAGCAAAGAACGTTGGCGCCAGAGTAATAGCCCTCACATCGTATCCTGATTCCCCTCTAGGACGACTGGCTGATCACGTTGTAAGAATACCAGGTAGAACCAAGATTGCTGAGGAAAGGGATTACTTTGCCAGACAGATTCTCGGAATTCACGAGCCCTTGGCACCTTTAGGAACTCTCTTTGAAAACACTGCTATGGCCTTTCTTGACGGCATGATCTCCGAACTCATGAAAATACTCGGCAAAAGTGAAGACGACCTAAGAAGAAGGCACGCTAACGTGGAGTTACCCTAATTGACATTCTCCCCGCTGAAGACGGGGAGATTCTTGCTTCTAGGGTGTCATCCTTTTGGTGTTCATTGCCCTTTTAGGCTCCCAC
>QMSC01000108.1 GCA_003649515.1 Thermoprotei archaeon
CGAGCTATAAGCAGCGCCTAGTAAGGGGCTAGAGAAGGCCTTTTAAGAAGGCTACGTCACGGGCCAAGATCCTTTTCCTATCGTCTGTAGAGTACCTTCCCAAGGATTCATCCTCCACAGTTAGATCGTAATCATAACCGGCCTCCTTTAGGATCCTTGCAAGAAGCTTCAGATCTATGTCCCCTTCATATAGCGGAGCCATCGTAACCTCTCTGGGCTTTCTGCGAACGTTCTCCTTACCGCGTGGAGCACATGCGTTCTTAATGTGCGTATGCCTTACCCTCGGAGCCAGTTCCCTGTACATTTCATAGACTTCATCCAGGGGATATCCGTACCAGTAGAAGTTTCCTGTATCTAGGGTGATTCCGAAGTACCTCTCATCAGTTGCTTCAAGTACGCCTCTCAGATACTCTATTTGATTAGTTATTAGGCCATGATTCTCGATCGCTAGCACTATGTCCAGGTCTTTACATATCTTGAAGACGCCCTCTAGCCCCCTCAGCGTTCGGTTGACGTAGTCTTCCACGCCATACCCCTCAATGATGCCCTTGGGTCCATCAACTCTTACGACCCTCACTCCAAGCGCGTAAGCAACCTTACAGACACCCGCTAAGTACTTCGCCTCGGATTCAAGGTCCTCGCTGGAGAAGTTGGTCGCTGATAGTAGTGCACAAACCCCATAGCCGTGATCTTCGAGACACTTTCCAAAGCTCTTCCAATCCTCCACTTCCCTAATGCTTATTCCGAAGGATTCCCTTAGAGATCCAGAAACGTATTCCACGGGTCTCAAATCCCTTTCAACACGTATCTCTAAAATGTTCGCCCCTAGTTCTTCCAGTGCTTTAAAAAGATTCGGATAGTTCGCGTGTTTAATGATGAGGTCTCTCAACGCAACGAACATGTTCTCACTCGAATGATTTCCACTCACTCGCCTTATAACATTTTAGCAACAATTGAAGGATGAGGAGTGCGTGAGAAAGTTTAAAACTCCCTTACTTCTATTGATATCATGACCGAGCTTAAAGTCGGTTTCATTGGTGCTGGAGCTATAGCTAACGTACATGCATCTAGGATCTCGGGATTAAAGAATGTCAAAATAGTGGCTTTTGCAGACATAGTAGAGTCTAAGGCTAGGAGCCTCGCAGAGAAGTATGGAGGCAGAGCCTATAGAAGATGGGAAGACATGCTAGAGAAAGAAAGCCTTGATGCCATCTACGTATGCATACCGCCCTACGCACACAGGGATGAAGTAATAGTCGCAGCGGAGAAGAACGTCCATGTGTTCATTGAAAAGCCCATAGCGCTCGACCTTGAGCTCGCAGAGGAAATGACAAGAGCTGTTGAAAAAGCGGGCATCGTATCGCAAGTGGGTTACGTCTGGAGGTTCACTAAGGGCATTCAGAGGGCGAAGGAAGTCATAGAGAGAAGAGAGCTTGGGAGAGTGGGGCTATTTGCAGCCAGATACCTCGGCGACATGCTGTGGGCCCTGAACACAGATAGCTGGTGGAAGGATAGAACAAAATCTGGCGGTCACGTAGTTGAACAGGCCACGCATATGTATGACTCGTTAAGATATCTCTTAGGGGAAGCCGTAGAAGTACATGCATACGAAACTAGATTTGCAACTATAGGCAGAGAGGACTGGACTGTAGAGGATGCACATGTCGCCATACTTAGGATGAAGAACAACGCAATAGCAGCTATATACTCTACGCCGTGCGCTCCAGCGTGGCTTCAGGGATGGCTCATAGTTGGGGAGAAGGGGTTCATAGAGCTACCTGACCCCCATACTATAGAGATCAACTATAGGGGAAGGAGTATGAGGATTCGAGAGGAGGTCGACGGATATCTCGAGGAGAGCATCGAATTCTTCAACGCCATTAGAGGTAAGGGGGAGACTAGAGCACCTATACGCGAGGGTTATAAGACTTTGAAGCTCACTCTCGCCGTTAGGAAGTCCATGGAGAGCGGGGGAAAGAAGGTCACAATTGGGGAGTAAGGTAAATATATCGAGAGGTAGGCAGCATTGAAGCTCTTATCGGGGGTTTCAGACTGCGGAGTACTTTACGAAGATGATCTTCTTGAATTAAGGCTCAGTTTTAATGAGTAAAGTTACTTATGCCTCCGATAAGTACCTCGCTATTTGCTTAGCGAAAGCGCCTGCTGCACCAGGCCCTTTACCGGTAATAATGTTGTGGTGAATCTCAACATCGTTTCCAGTGTACTGAGCACCTCCTTCCTTCAATATATTTATGAGCTTATTATCCGGGAAGCACGTTGCCTTTACCCCCTTTAGAATTCCCGCTCTAGCAAGGACCGCCGGCGCAGCGCATATTGCCGCTACAAGCTTCCCCTTATTGTTGAAGATTATCACAAGTTCTTGAAGTAGCTCTACTTCCTCGGGTAGTTGTTCTATAGTCACCCTTCTGTACACTCCCTCACCGCCTATAATAACTATGGCATCATATTGCTCTGCAAGCTGATTGAACTTATCCCTAACATCGTAAATGTACATGTCATAGCTCACGCCAATATTTCTATGTAGAGATAGGATTTTCACCTCGGCGCCACACTTTTGGAGGTAGTTCCTCACCGGATGGAATTCTGCTGGCTGAAAGCCCTCAAACAGTACTACTAACACCCTCTTGTTCTTGAGGTTGTAGATCTCCTCGCCTCTCCTCAGAATAAAGTATACGGCCAGAGCGCCTACGACTATTGCTAGAACTACAATTACTACTAGGATCGTTCTAGTGATCACTTCAGCACCCTCCAAGGAATATTTTACATTACAGAGATATTTTAGGCTTAGGTACGCGTGCAAGCTCCGGCTATATGCCCAAGATCGACCTAAACCTAAATTTGCTCACATGCCTCCCTGCTATAGATATCTCCGCACCGCATACTGGGCACTTCTTATCTTCAGTTATTCTATACCTAATTATCATGAGGCCATACCTCTTGACGAGAACCTCTCCGCATTCAGGACAGTAAGTGTTCTCATAAGCGTGCCCTGGGACGTTTCCTATGTAGGGATATAAGACCCCCATTTTCCTTGCTTGCCTGTAAGCCCACTCAAGCTTCTCTACTGGCGTAGGGGGCTCGTTGTACTTATATGCTGGATAGTACCTCGTGAAATGGAGCGGAGTCTCAGGTCCCAGTTCCTTAAGATGCCTTTCAATGGTCTCCAGTATAGTGTTCTCATCGTCCGTAGCCTTGGTCACTACTAGATACACTATCTCCACGTGAATTCCCATACTTTTGGCTTCCCTAGCATTCCTCCACACGACGTCTACGTAAGCCTTGTTAAATCGCAGGTACTCCTCCCTTGAGCCCTTGACGTCTATTTTAAGCCCATCGAGACCAGCTTCTCTAAGCATTTTTAGAGCTTCAAGCGTCATATAGCCGTTGCTCACATAGGTGTTGTATAGGCCCTTTTCCCTAGCCAGCTTGAAGACGTCTAGAGAGTACTCGAAGAGCATTAGGGGCTCATTAAAGGACACACACGTGCCCTCATCACCGCGTTTTAGAGCCGTTTCAACAACCCTTTCAGGAGAAATGTACCTTGCATCGTAGGGTTCAGGCTCAGTTTTTGATAGATGCCAGTTCTGACACCACGGGCAAATGAAGTTACAGGACCATGTGCTGAAGGTCAGAGCCGTGGAGCCTGGCCAGAAGTGATAGAAGGGCTTGATCTCTATCGGGCGTGATTCCAACGCTGAGAGATCGCCATAAACTAGAGTGTATATCTTGCCTTCAATGTTCATTCTAGTCTTACAGAAGCCTCTTTCGCCCTCGCCTAGAACGCATCTCCTTTCACAGACTAAACACCTAGCTTTACCCCTACCCAGAGACTCTTGGAGGGGGGATTCCTTAACGTTTGGAAGGCTTGTGTCCACTAACATGTCCTACTGAATAGGATCACGCACTTCCTCTATAAACACTTACCGTAAATCTTGCTGTACACCATTCGCCTCCTGAGCCCGTATTCTATGAAAGCGTTGACTATGTTATTTGCTATGGCCGTTACGAACCCAGTTAACCCCTTCAAGAATATTTTTGACACAAGGCTTTCCATGCTCCTAAAGTAATCGTCTATGAGCACTCTGAGCCATTTAATATTACGGTTCCAAACGGCCTTAATAGAGCTCTAAATGATATCACTCGGCGTCCTCTATAACTCTCGTTTTCCTAGCTCCTGGAATATCGGTTAAGGGCCATAGAGAAACGGAATCACTAGGCTTTTATAGTCCTTAAGCCTCTCCACAAGCTTAGTAGTGCGCACAACATCATCCTCGTTCTCTCCGAGTAGGTTTACTATGAGCATAGCAACTGGTATCCAGTTATTCTCCGTGCTTATACTAAAGGCCTCCTCAACTACTTCAGGCCACTCTTCAGGCTTGAATGGATACGGCTTAAACGGCATGAGCTTCCTGATGAACCTAGGACTTCCCGTCTCTATACCAGTTTGGTATCCCATCCACCTCTTCTCGTCAAGCTCCTGTATTTGGCTTATTTCCTCGACAAGGGCGGGCATTTCCACGATCGACGATAAGCTTACATGGCTCACTCCAACGACGCCTTTCACCTCCCTGTATGAAGGGAGGCCAGCTAGTAATCCTAGTCCAGCAATGCTATTGTTCTAGGAAAGGACACTATCCAAAGAGAAATCCTCAGGATACACTACCTTGCCCATGTTCTCGCTCATTCTATAACCCTCACTACTTTCAACAAGCTTCCTAACAAAGTCTCTTCTTAAGAATGTAAGAAACTTGCGTATCATGGGCTTATTAAGCCTATCAAGCCTTACTACAAAGTCGAACTTCTCCCAGCAAACGTGTATGTGCTTAAGACCATATAGCTCCGCGACGAACCTTAATGTTAGGCCTACTTCTGCCCTACCTTCTACAATGCACCTAGCGACATCGTAGTGCGTCTTAACCTCATTATTGTAGCCCTTAACCTTTCTCTGAACATCCTTTAAATCGATTCCCAGCCTCCTTGCCTCCCTCTCCAATATAATATCGAACAGAACCCTCGTTCCTGAGCCCAAGATCCTGTTGACTATCCTCACCCTTCCCTCAAGTATATCTGAGAC
>QMSC01000109.1 GCA_003649515.1 Thermoprotei archaeon
GGATTTGTGAAGATAGAAGAAAAGTCTGAGAGGGGAATAAAGGCTATATACACTCACGATTAACCTTCCGACAAATTAAAGGGCTTTCCCTCGATTACTATTTTTTCAGGCAATCTTTCCCTATATTTGCGGAGAAACTCTATGTCATCCTTTTTCTGCCTGTACTCATCAGGCAATAGAATCGGTATTTCATCTCTCACGGGGTACCATCGTCCACATTCCGAACAGTAAATCGCGGCATAGCTGACTTCCTTTTTTATGCATTCATCGCAGGGAGGAGACTCCGACATTTCCTTTAAGTGTTTACGCAAGAGACCGCAGTATAGCTCGCACACAGGTTTTTCTAAGGTCAGCTTCCTTTCAGGATATTCATTTTCTTCCAGGACGTACAGTTCGAGGGGGAATTTCTTACAGTAAGGACAGGCCAAAAGATCCATCAATCTGTATTTCATCACTACCGCCAGCTTTTAAACGGACCAATGTTATTTAAAGATTTATTTTACCATGTAATTCACTTAATCGTTAACGGTCATGTATAAGGAGCAAATGAGAAGATTAAGAGAACTTTTGAAGAAGCCTTGGCTCCTTACGCTACTCTCAGCCATCATAATGCTTAACGTAAATGCACTTAGGGATCTTAGGGACATTATACCAACTCGATCGAAAAGCATTAAGAAAATGTTAAGAGAGCTTGAACAGATGGGATACCTCCTCTTTGGCGATAGAGGAGATATACGCCTATCCGAGGCCTCAGACTTCGTTAAAAATGCCATAAAATCGTTCCTCATGAGGCATAACAAGACCATCTTGAGTGTAGAATATGAGGGGAAGAGGAGCTGGATAATTTCATGGTTTAGGAAAAAGTACGTGAAAACAATCGTTGTAAGCGACGACGTCGTCAGGAAGGTAATCGGTTCCATGAGAGAAAAAACTAGCGTTACGCTAAGTCAATTAGCCATGGACCTTAATGTTCCTAAGGAGCAGTTGCGTGCAACCCTCGAGATACTCAAAGTGCAGGGAATTATCAAGGTATTAAAGAAGAAGGACGTAAGACACTATTCTCTGCTAAAGTATTAAGCTACTCGCTTATAGTGTTTAGATATCCTCTCCCTAACATATTAGAATAAGGGTATTACTACGGTAATATTCAATCCCCCAACCACATTTGCGTTTTAATATGCTCATACCTTGAATCTTTCGGTGTAAAAATGGGAAAAAGCGCACATTATAAAAGCACTCTAGTAATGCTGTTAATGTTAGCCATTTTAATGGCAAACCCTCTGCTTACGGCGCGTACTGAAGTAAATGAGAACGTTCCCCTAAGAGTAGAATTTATTCTACAGACAAGCGATGTAAAGTCTCTAATAATGAAGCCCGGTGACGCAAAGGTGTTCACGGCGATTCCCTCGCCCCCACAATACGTTTTGAATTGGATTCAAATAAAGTGTGAAAAGGGATTCCCAAAGGATCTGAGCATCGAGGGAGCGGATAAACTCATAGTAAAGGATGATGGACTCGTAGCTGCGCTATCATACAATGGGTCCATTAAGCTAGTCAATAAGGGCGATAAAAACATTGAGATAGACGTCATAATTGAGCAAGCCTTCTACCGTAGGGAGATCGTGTATGCGAAAGGGAATGAAGTAAAGGTCTTAGTGGAAAACCCTGTTGAGCCATTCACATTAACCGATCTTACAGTTAAGATTACTATTGAGAACTTCCTACCATATAAGATAGTTGACATAAAATCTCCTTCAGGAGACTCGTTGCTGGCGATTCAGCACAAGTATCCTCCAGAGGCTATAGGGGTAGATCCTCATCACATAGAACTCAGCTTCAAATATGGTCTTGAAGGCGGCGAGTACACAGTAGTTATATCAAAGGACGAGGGCGCGAAATTCCCCTCCTCGTTCTTAGTTCTGGAGAGCGAGCCCTTAAGCGATACAGTGGCTCCAGGACAGGTCAAAGAATACACGGTTGATGAGGCTGAAGTTGAGGGGGCAAAGCTCCTGGGATATATTGTCGCGATTTACTCTACAAAGCTGTATAGCCTAGAAGGGAGTAACGTCAAGGTGACAGGCGAGCTAGTTGACTACGTGCTTCACGAGACGTATAGCTTCCAGACAAAGACCCCCTCCTACCTCGTTCCACCTCTCCGCTTCCGTTTCTGGATGAAAGCGTATGTGGTCTTCGGCAATGTGTTCACGGTGGTTAACTCGGAAGATAGTAGCGTAAACGTGCTTTACATGCCAGTATACATAAAGGAGGTGGGTATCTGGAAGGCTAGTGGCATCATAGTAGAAATAGATGATGCTACCATTAATGCATTCAAATACGCCTTCCTAGTTGTGCAGCTACCTCCCTACTGTAGAGTAAAGAAAGTAATAACGCCTCAAGGTGCAACTTTAAGCGACTACGTTGATAGCACCCTTGTCTGGCAGGCCCGAGCTGAGAGATCAGTAAGCGTGTTGAGAGATCAGCTCTACATTCAGGTAAAGAATGACTTCATAGGCGAGCCAGGAACTTATAAGATAGAAGTTGAATGGAATGTGATCAAGGTAACAGCCCTTGATGGGGTAGGTAGACCTTTAGCTGAAGCAAAGGTGATAGTAACGGGAGGAGGAGTCTCCTGGGAAGCTGAAACCAACGACAATGGATACGCCGAGATAACACCGTATGTTCCTGGAATATTCAAAATATGCGTAATATTCAAGGATACAGTGGTCTATGAAGGGACATTCATATACTTCGATGAAACTCCTCTCGTACTTAAGTGCAAAGTCTACGATCTAACAGTCAGAGTAAAGACAGTACTTGGCAAACCCGTAAGCAACGCGACAGTAACCCTTACAAGGAGCTCGGTTGATAAGCTAATAGGCTATGGCTTCACCGACAAGGATGGCGTAGCAACGCTCATACAAATACCGGTAGGCAACTATACTGTAAAGGTGGAATACAAGCGAGTATCAACAGTGGAAAATGTCATAATAACAAATTCCTCAAAGACAATAGACATAACGCTTGACATACTATTTGAAATACCCTTCATAGGCATTCCAGTCAGGGTTGAGGAGGCGACATTCGTAGGGATATCCCTGGTAAGCCTAGCCGTAGCAATGAGAGTTATTCGTAGCAGAAGGAGAGCAGACGAATTGAGCGAGGAAGTTTTAGACGAGATACCCTAAAGTGTTCCTGGACTAGGACCTTACTTTACCTTCTTTTTTAGTAAATTTCCACTTTTCGTCAAAATAATAGTCTTTATATAATATTCTTGAGAGAGATTTACTAAGGAACAACGCTATGGCTCCAGCCTTCTACGAAAGGAGAATAGAATACATAGAACTGAGCGGGGAAAAGGCTTACGAATATTTAAACTTCGTAGTAAAAGCTCTTCACAACGTTTATTCCGATAGGATCAAGTTCGTTCTGAAGTCAACCTATGAAGATAAACCCGCTGCATCGATCACGATCAGCACTAAAAGCGGGGACATAGACGTTCTCCTAGTAGCTGATAGGAACCCCTGGTACAGGATACTGACCCTGAAAGGGGAAAGGCTATTCGAGAGAGTTAATCTCATAGCACAAATAATAGAGGGAGCGACCCTCCTCTTTTCAGAAACTGAAGGAAAGGGAATAGTATATTTTGCGTTCGTGCCCAGGATGCGCATAGTTCCACCGAAGTATGAAAGCCTAACGTACAAGCTATTCGGAAAGCTTCTTTTCGGAAATCTGGTGTTTGCCCTCGCCCTCTCACTAGTAATATTTTACATCTTCTGGACAATTTTCAAGAGCTGGGCTCCTGTAGCGTTAATTCTATCCCAGATCCCGCTTCTTATAATAGCTTATAAAATAATTGAATTCTCGCTTGGAGATTGGGTTCTGGATCCTACAAATCGTCACGTGTATCTAGTAGGCATAAAACTTCCTCTAGAGGAGTACAGTACTTTGCTTACGAGATTCTTTTACCCCCATAGGTTTGAGTTTAAACGCAGAATATATGAGGAAACAATTAGGGTAGGCCGCGAACCGACAAAGGATTATGTCAAATCTTTACTTGAGGAATATGGCTTTAGCGTGGACTACGACAGTATCGTAGTAAAGAGAGTGGACCTATACTCCATAGTGGAGAGAGTTTTCAGAAAGTTCGGAATACCTATTCCGAGAGTTATAGTATCTAACATCGTTATACCCAATGCGGCTGCAACTGGAGTACTTCGTGGACTCTCAGGACTTTTAGTAACCACAGGACTTCTTACGCGTCTTGACGAAGAAGAAGTAGAAGCCGTGATAGCTCACGAAGCTAGCCATGTAAAACACAGAGACCCCTTTCTACTCTTCATACTGATATCCGCAGAATATCTAACTAGAGTAAGTATAGCTCTAACATTTTGGCACATCTTCGTCTCTATACCATTCCTCGAGTTCCTATACCTGCTTTTCTCGCTGACCCTGCTCTTCTTCGCGGCCAAATTCATAGAAGCCCGTGCCGATATAGAAGCCGCCCTGCTAACCGGTAAGCCCTCCAAGCTCGCTAATGCCCTTAAAAAGATAGGGACACGTAGACTGTTGAGAGAAAGGGGGCTTAATGCACGCCTATCCGCCTGGCTCTTATGGGATAACCATCCACCAATAACGTTCCGCATAGAAACCTTAGAGAAGATGAAAGCACCTCCTGTAGAAAACCCCTGGAAACTCGCCATAAAAGGTTGTTTAAAAGACTTTTTGAACTGTCTCCTGAAGGCCGCTTAGTGCAAGAGCTATATTTTAATTATTTCAAGTCCGAGCTCGTCGAGAAGAGGAAGGAGCCATTTCTTATGCCTCTTCTTCAAACCCTTTCTATCAACCAACGCTACTGTAACCTCCTCGAAAGTTCTTTCAATGGCCATGAGAATTTCCTCTTTAGAAATATCATCAAAAACGTATTCGGGAGCTATATGTCCAACCGCGATGTCTAAGAACTCTTCTAGGATTACTCTATTAACTCCGGGAGCGTAGTGAGGACCTCCAAGAGCTACAGCAGCTTTTCTCACTTCCAAGCTTTTAAGCGAACTCAAAACGGCTTCAGCTAC
>QMSC01000110.1 GCA_003649515.1 Thermoprotei archaeon
AGTGCTTAACCTTATGACAGGATCTATCTTATAGGTTTCCTCTGGACCTATTTTTTCTTCAGCAAATTTCAAAGCTACTGATTTTATTTTATCTAAATTAGTCTCTATGACGGTCTCTATTGGTACTATTTTTAGAATGAAGTGAAAATTCCAAGGATTGGTTTCCGCAAGCTCTCTTATCTTCTCAACTACTTCAATAGGATTTTTATCGATCCTCGCAACAATCAGCCCGGGAAGCCCTGTTTTAGATACGTTAATCTTCCCTATTTCCAGGTCCTTGAGCGTGAACCAGACCTCTGAAATACAATCGTTTTCCCTATTCCTATAAGTAGAAATGATCAGATTAAAATTCCCTAGCAAGGATTGTTACCTAGCTATTTGGCTATAGCTCGAATTCCTCTTCTCCTAGCTCTACTCCTACTCTCTTCTCTACTCTCTCTATAATCCCGTCACGTATCCACGCTATCTTATCGCTCACATCGATCATCTTTAGGTCGTGCGTTGCTGTTATTATAGTGACATTCCTTTCCTTGTTGAGATCCCTTAGCAAGTGTACTATCTTTAAGCCTGTGTTTAAGTCCAGGTTTCCTGTAGGCTCGTCTGCCAACACTATTGCTGGATCGTTTGCTAGTGCTCTTGCAATAGCTACTCTTTGTTGCTGCCCACCGCTAAGCTCATCAGGTCTGTGATGCAGTCGGTCGCCTAATCCGACTCTTTCTAAAAGCTCAGTAGCACGCTTAATCCTCTCCTCCCTTGGAACACCAGCGAAAATCATGGGAAGAGCTACGTTGTCAAGGGCCGTCAATACGGGGATTAGGTTGAACGTCTGGAAGATATAACCTATTTTATGGCAACGAACCCATGCCATCTGCGTGGACGTAAGTCTTGAGATATCGCGACCATCGAGTAAAACCATGCCCTTTGTCGGTTTATCGAGTCCTCCTATCATGTTAAACAGGGTAGTCTTACCAGACCCTGAAGGTCCCATGATACATAGGTATTCTCCATACTCTACCTGTAAGTTTATCCCGCGTAGCGCTTTTACCACCTCTCCTTTTAAGAAGTAATACTTGTGCAGGTCTCGAGTCTCTACGACATACTCGGGCCTGGACATTTTTACCTCCTCCGCAATTATCTCAAGCTCCGGCTATATATATTTTAGCTCGTTTCAAAGAAGCTTTTTTCATACCCTGATTCACAAAGTACTTGTAGGAAAATACCTCAATAGATGAAAGACACACTACTCTTCACTATAAAGCTGTAGCGAAGAACAATGCTATGAATGCATTTATAGGATATATTATGACTGTGCCCAGAAGAGCTCTAATTGAGCTTAATTCTCGTTCTTCCTTCAGCACTGTGAATGTGTAAGTGGCTCCCCAAAAGAACGAAAACCACTCGACAAGCTTCTTAATGCTTGCAAACAGGGGTACTGAGCCTGTCCACTGATTGTATGCGAGCCCAGCTGTTAAGGCTAAAGATCCATCGTAGAGTCCCTTTATGTAGAGTGGCTTAGCGGAGCCCAGAAGAGCCAGAAGTATTATAGCATTCAGGGTTAGTTGTATAAGAAATATGTGGAGAATTAGCCCGCTGAGCGTAAAGAGAGGGTACAATTCCTTATCGCTTCCTAAGAACCTAGAAACTATGAAGAGCAGGAAGAAGTAGGTAAACCATCCGAAAATTAAATTGAGAAGCCTACCCGCCATTAACATAGCGAGTATCGGCTCCACTTCATGCGTCCATGCGCTTGTAAGCGTACCCTTAACATCGTACTTGACATTCAGTGAGATTACGAATACATTAAAGCTGTATACCAGGAGGACGAGGAAGATCAGTAATAGAGGAGCTAGGTAGTCGGGCTCTTCCCCTAGATTTCTTACCGTAGAAACAGGTCTAACAATCACTCTAGCTATATTTTTAAATGAATTACACAACGCTCTTCCTAGAACTCGCGGAAGACTATAGGAGTCCGACAAGTTAGACACCTATTAATGTCGTTGTCCTTTCAATTCCTGAAAGGTTCCTCACTTGAGTAACAACTCTATCAAGTTTGCTCAGATTATCCACTTCGATTTTTATTATCATATCCCAGAGCCCGTAAGTTATTACAACCTCCTTTACACCATCTATATTCTTTATCCCTTCGAAGACATCATATTCCTTGCCCGTTTTTACTACTGCTAGTATGTACGCGATCACCGGCTTCTTCCTTCCCATGATATCACCCATCAGCTTTGGCACCCCAAATCATTGCTTAGCTCATCGCTTGGACCCGCTCGTTCATCATCTCCTTGAAATTATACTGGAAGCTTAAAAAATTAATGTTATGACCCGCCCACCTAAGTTAAGGTTTATGTCTCAGCGTTCATAATATTTCTACGTGACTCATTTAAGTAATCGCACTGGTGAGATGGGCGTGGAAATAACTCTTTCAGGCGAACTAGGACCCTTCAACGAAACCCTTTTAGCGAAACTTAAACGCTATTTCTCCCCTAAAATACTCTTTGCAGGATATTTTCTAGACACTAGATTAAGTAAGGCCATAAGCGTTGGAAAGCCCATACACTACTTCGAAAAAGATGCTCTAATATACTCTCTATCGGCAATACCCTATGAACTTGAGGAACTTGTATACTACTTACATATGCTAAGGGAAAATCTAGGAGATGCTAGCATAATTCCTACGATGGTTGTTTCTGATGCACTGACGCTCAAAGAATATGTTGAGAGATTGTCGGAGGAAAAGTGTATAGCAGGTATCGAGATCGATGTTTCACTTCAAAGATACGCCTACACTAAAATGTTTAACTATTCACCTAAAGCCGTTCAAGTACTTCACGAAACCCTGGATACTGCGCTTAGAATGAAGAAAGAGGGAGTTGTGGAGAAACTGTTTATAAAGGGAGACATAGACGCGCTTACCGTATCAGGAATGCTTCGTAAAACAAGCCTTAAGACAGATATATGCGTGATATTTTCCGATTCCACAATCATAGAGCACGAGGGAAGAGTTACAAAAGTATTCAGGCCCACACCCCCCTCTCTAATTTTAACATTTCGTAAGCTGTTCTCTACTAAAGGCTCTAAACTTTCATTAGGCATATCACCCAATTCGAGGAATATCCCCGATATTCTGGAAGCAGTAGCCATCCTTAAGAGTAGTCAGAAGGAAGAGAAAATTTACGTGCAATTATTTTACCCTATTATTGCACAAGGGTATCCCTTCATCGGTCAGTTACTAGAGGAGCTTAGAAAAAAGGAATACATCTTTTCAGCTAAGTACAATACTGTAATCGTAGACGAGGAACTTTGCACACTTTGTGAAAAATGCATTACTATTTGTCCCTACAATGCGTTAAGGCGTAAGGGGTCTACAATTGAAGTACACGACAAGAAATGCACAGCCTGTGGAGCGTGTATAGTGCAATGTCCCACTGGTGCTCTAAAACCAGCGTTTCTCGTAAGCCCCTGAGGTAGCTTGAAATGCCCAATAAGGCCCGAGTTAGAGGTTTCAGAGCTGAGAGAAGTTTGGCGCTGGCTCTCTGGAAATTGGGCTTTGCATGTATTAGAGGCCCGGCTTCCGGTAGTGGTGCTAGGAGACTATTTTACCCAGACCTTTTAGCTATACGCAACGGGGTTATTTTTGTTTTTGAAATTAAAATTGCCGCTAGGAAAATACTCTATTTAAATAGGTTAAAGATAGAAAGGCTAAAGGACTTCGTTAAAAGAATCAGAGGAAGTAGCAAAGAAACTAGAGTATATGCCTTTATAGCGCTAAAAATTCCTGACAAACGATGGAGATTCATCCCTCTTGAGAAACTCCGGTTAACTAAAAGTTGTACCACCTATAAAATAGATGTAACGCAGGTAAACCAAGCCTTTTCCATAAGAGATATTGTGCAACTATCCGAGCTTAGTAGTCCTCGAAAATTGGATAATTACGTTACTTCACATGAATAAAATAGCTTTTTAATTTCTGCTCACTTGCATCCAGATAGTATTCGCAGAGCCTCCTTATTATTTCACGGACTTTAGACATTAAGACAGGAGGATTCATTTTTAATTGTTCACAAGCCACTCTCCAGCTCTTTGCTTGAAGCACCTTAACTATAAGCACTTCTTCGTCAGTTTCCTCTAGCGAGGGTCTTTTGTCTGCTTTGCGGGAAAAGTAGTATTTCGTAATCATTTGAACAGCGTCAAAACAGTTTTCAATTGTCATAAGATCCCAGGAATAGCTCATAAGGCGAGCTTTTTGAACATCTGTTAGGTTCAAACTAATCTCTTTAATTTCGAGCCCCCAATCCTTTAGGAGTAAAAGGGCCACACGGGGATTGAGATCGTGATAAGGTTCATTGAGTGAATTAAGGAGCTTAATCCGAAACTCCTTATTGGCAAACTTAATGAACTTTTGGGCTCTTCTCGTAAGCGGCTTGACCACTATCACCGTATACTCCCCGCTTATGGGGTTTCTCTCAGGGCTTATGTGTATGGGCATAAAGCCATTTTTGATCCAAAATCTTAGCAGTTCATAGTTCACGCCAAAACCAGCTCCTACCCAATCGTAACCCCTTTTCTTAGCTTCCTCGCATATGAAATCGAGCACCTTGGATCCCAGACCTCTGCCCTGAACTTGAGGATGAGTTGCTATTCTAACAATTCTCCAGCCTTTCAGCAAACCGAATTCAAGTACTCTGTAGTGCTTTATGTATCGATCGGGAATTATGTTACCAGCAACCCACTCTCCATTAGCAAGATTTTTACCTATTTCTATGGGAATTCCTCCCTCTATGGCCAATTCTACCGATGTTACAACTTTTCCGGAAGAAGTCTCAAGAAACCTCACTTCATGGTGCGGTGCATCCATCATCATTCCAACGTCATCGGGGTTGTTTCGATAATGAGCCATGATATAGATTCCTACAAATTGTCTGAGTTTATCTTCACTATGCA
>QMSC01000111.1 GCA_003649515.1 Thermoprotei archaeon
AGCAAGCATCATCTTGATCATATACTTTATGTGTTCTAGTGTTGGTTCGTAAACATACCCTACCCTGCCTGCATAGAAGAAGCAGTTACTTATGACTAGCCCGTCTCCTGCTATAAACAAGTGACTTTCAGCGTCAACTTCCAGATCATAGACCTCACCTTCAAAGTCCTCATGACGTATTTCAGCAATACTATCGATCACGAAGTCCCCAAGAAAACGAGCTTCCCTTGTCCTAGAAGATATCTCAAGGGACCGGAGCGAACATGTAAGTGATCTTGTGGAGGCAGAAGAGGCAGCTAGCTGAATTAGAGGCACAGGACGCCTAAAGGCTTCATTTAAGATAGGTGTATAGCTTATGGAAAGGACCTTATCTCCTATTTTTAGCCTATCTGCACGCTGTTTAACTATCCTACCGCCTTTAAGCACTGCCATTCGATGTTCAGGAGTTACCTTTACCTCCCTTCCAAGGCTAGTTCGTATGACTAGTACTTTTCCTTTATACTTTCTCCTTAGGACTTTAGTAACCCTAACCCACTTGGCGTGCCCTGAAACAAAGCCCAGAACTTCAAGGTTTTGGGGTACAGCATACTCCCCTCTAAATTCGCCCACTTCGATACGGTGTTTAAACTCATATCTTCTAGCCAGCTCTTCGAATGAAAGCAACTTGACTGAATGCCCGAGTCTAACAAGGATTTCTTGATCTCCCGGTAAACAATACCAGCAACTTAGGTCACATCTATTTGTTGCAACTAAGTTTATCAACGCAGTGTGTGACTTATGCCTAGCGCATAGTCCACAGTTGTAGGGACATGGAGCTATTAAATCGACATAGGGTTCGACACCCCTTCCATCAAACTGCCACTTACTGAACTTCTTGAATAGTTCAGCGTCTCCCCAATACACTTCCTCTATTTCGCCGTGTTCAGGACACTTTTTCCTTATCCAAACCTTTCCATCACGTTCATAAATGACCGCGTTTAGAAGGGATAGACAGTGAGGACATGCAGATTGCGTGTAAGCTATAAGCTTCTCCCCCTCCCGAAGTTCGGGTTTATATGCAAGGTATAGCTTGTAATCCCTTCCAGGTTTTGGCATGAGGCGGTACATCACCTTCTTTCCTATTTTCTCAAAGTCCTCAGCCTTAGCGTTGAGTAGCGATAAGTAGTCGATGCCATAATCCTCTCTCCCAATCTCAACACGAGGAGTGCCCAAAGTAGTCGCCTGAAAGTCTTAATGGATCTAATGGTATTTAAAGATTTCAACCAAAAAGTACTCTGAAAAGGTTTATTTGAGATCCTACAACCGTTCAATTGCTCCGTATCGTTTTGTGTCTTTTTGATACGGAGCATGTCATTACGGATGGGTGTCCTTCAAGCCCGACTGCGGGAGCGCCTTATCGCTGACATCACTATTTGGCTGTCCTGTTCGGCACTCCCCTCATCGAACTTGGATTCATAGAGGCTCATAACCCTCGCCCTCATCATCGGGTTCAGCATTCACTAGCTATTCAAGAGAAGATAGATATAAATTTACTTCTACTACAGCATTAACATACATAATAGCCCCAAGAGAACTCAAAAAACAGAAAAACACAGTTTGAAATAGAAAACGATCACAGTTTCGGTATCCCTTTTAAGAGAAAGGTTAAAGATACAGTTCCAGTAAAAGGTCTTGGTGAGACATTGTATCCAAACGTTGTGGATGATTTTGAGATAGTAGCAATTCAGGCGAGAGAAATTATCGACTCAAGAGGAAATCCTACAGTCGAAGTTGATGTGGCCACTCTTGGGGGCGGGTTAGGACGCGCCGCCGTACCTGCTGGGGCTTCAAGAGGGGAAAATGAAGCACTAGAGCTAAGGGATGGTGAGAAGAGATTCCGAGGAAAGGGTGTTCTGAAGGCCGTTGGAAACGTCAACAATGTTATCGCAAAGGAGATTGTTGGCATGGATTCTCGATTTCAAAGAGAGATCGATGCGAAGATGATAGAAATAGACGGTACACCGAATAAGTCTAGGCTCGGAGCAAATGCTATTCTAGGAGTATCGCTTGCAGTGGCAAAAGCTGCAGCTGATACCTATGGAATGCCGCTTTTCCAGTATCTTGGAGGACCTAACGCCCACGTACTTCCTGCACCGCTCATGAATATCATCAATGGAGGCAAACATGCAGGAAATCTATTGAGCATCCAAGAATTCATGATAATTCCCATAGGTGCTACCTCGTTTAGAGAAGCACTTCAAATGGCCTGTGAAATCTACTACTCATTGAAGGACTTCTTGAAGGAGAAGTACGGTCCCACAGCATTAAATGTGGGAGACGAAGGAGGATTTGCGCCTCCCATGAAGGAAACGAGAGAAGCCCTAGATGCTCTCATTAAGGCCATAAAAAGCGCTGGTTACGACGAAAAGGACGTCGTAATAGGTCTCGATGCAGCCGCTTCAAGCTTTTATGATAAAAATGAGAGTAAGTATCTCATTGATGGACAGAAACTTGAAACTGCTCAACTTCATGAGTACTATATGAAACTTATAGATGAGTACCCGATAAAATCGATCGAGGACCCCTTCTACGAGGAGGATTTTGAAGCCTTTAAGGAATTTACAGCCAGCGTTGGAAAGCGAGTACAGGTAGTAGGCGACGACCTGTTCGTGACTAACATTAATAGACTTAAGAAAGGCATTGACCTAGGAGCCGCGAACGCTCTATTATTAAAAGTTAACCAGGTGGGCACGCTTACAGAAGCTTTAGATGCTGCTGTGTACGCTTTTCGTCACGGCTATAAAGTCATCGTTAGCCATAGATCAGGAGAAACCGGGGACACAACAATAGCAGATCTTGCAGTAGCTCTGAACACCGGACAGATAAAGACCGGAGCTCCCGCCCGTGGAGAGAGGACTGCGAAATATAACCAATTACTGAGAATAGAAGAGTTCCTAGGAGAGTCAGCGAAATACGCTGGAAAGCTAGGTTATCCCTAAAACCCTTTAAACGAGGGTTTTTAATGCTGGGACCGGATGAGAAGATAAACTATGTTGCATCCAATGCGATTATAAAATTACTGTATGACCAGATGCTTAAAGAGCATGAAGACAGGCTATCTGATCTCAAGAGCAGGGAGGTTCTTTACGTAACGGACCTGGTCTCATGTAGCCATAAGAGAGAACTAAGAATCTTGTATCCTGAAATATACTTCCGTTTTGAGCCCACCGCAATACTAGGAGGACTTGCTCACAGAGGACTAGAACAGTACCTAATCGAGCAGGGATTTGAGGTGGAGAAGGAGTTCGAAATACCCTTCGAGCTCGATGAACGCATTTATCGAATTAAAGGACGAGTAGATGCTAGGAAAGAAGACCTTGTAGTTGAGATTAAAACAGCTAGAAGCGATCAGGGAATACCTCACTTACACCATGTGATGCAACTGCAAGTGTACTTGGTGCTACTTGACGCGGCGCAAGGAATACTGATCTACATAACTCCTAGTAGGCTTGCTGAGTATAGAATCGATAGAGTTGAGATAGACCTAAAAACGCTCGTTGAGGAAACAGTTTATGATCTACGTCATCCTCGTTGGAGCTGGGAGTGTAAGTACTGTCCCTTCAGCAGGATCTGTGCCTATACAACATAGCTACTTAAAAAGCCGCGACAGTAATGCCTCTACTTCCAAGGATTCGTGAACAGCGACCGCAAAAGCGATAATCCTTGAAATCCGTGTCGATAATACTATTGCTAAAATGCATGACGCATCTTCTCACAGCACAATGTCGAAGGCCCAGAGTGTGCCCAAGCTCGTGAACAGCTTCCTTAAGACACCTTAAGAGAAAAAGCTGATAATTCTCGGACAGGCCATAGAAAGCGGTAGAAAGCCTCTTTAAGTACACGATGGCAACTCGCCCGCCTAGTTCCGCTTCACCGAAAACGAAGTTAAGACCATTAGAGTAGGCATCGGCGTTCATAATTCCCAAGATCTTGTCGTAGTTGTGTGGTACAAGTTCGTCAGCGTATCGTCTTAAAAATGCTAGAATGAGTGGAGAGAAGTACTGTCCCCTACTCTTATCAAAAAACCTTTCATTGAGAGAAACAGGCTCAGCTACGAGAAAATCGATGTTTAGGTACACTTTACTAAGGTTTTCAGAGAGGTAGTCTAAAACGGTCTTCTCAATCAAGCCTATAGGCTGAAGTAGCACTAGCATGGAACTCGTTAATTTTAAACTTTAAGAAATAAATACTATTTCCTCACAGTAATTTGGGTGAAACATTAGGTTGTAGGTTTCTGTATTATAGTGTGTTTTTCTATAATTCTTAGGCTGTTAGAAATGTTTGTAAACTCTTGAGATATATGAGTTAATGGGAGGGAATGAGCCTTAAGTATTCCCAGTTCGATGAGAAGGTGCCAAACAGGACAGCTAAATAGTGAAGTCAGCGATAAGGTGCTCCCACAGTCGAGCTGGGAGTAAAAGCTTGCCTCCGTTTCAGGTTTTATCATCCGCGGATCACTATATCCCAGAAAATTTTGGATCTATTAACAGCAATTCCCCTGTTTAGAGCAGGCGAATAAATGTAAATGTATGAGGCATCTGCTGGAAGCACGTTAGAGAAGGGGGTCTGAGTAATATTACATATTCTTATTAGTAAGAAACCTTCGCTGTTTGTGTGCAGTCTCTGTATTAAAGCCTCCTCGCTCATGGAGACCTGCGTTGCATTTGTGGACCAGTACACTTCTATTGGACTATTACTTAGGGGATTGCCGTTTCTATCTAATGCTCTTCCAAAGATCTCTATAGTAGTGTTTCTCGGTAGCACTAAGAAGAGTTCTTTGTACACTATTCTACGCTCATCATAGACTACTAAGCTCAGAACATTAAAAGGCTCTAAGCATGCGACCTCGTATACCTGCACGCTATCGGCACTTTGCATGCCGGATAAGA
>QMSC01000112.1 GCA_003649515.1 Thermoprotei archaeon
CCTCACTCTCTCCAGTTCATGGGATTCTTTTTCAAGAGCTCTCATTTCGTTGTACATATTTACCTTACATCCAGAGAGGATAATACTTTTTAACATCTTAAACTCAACTCCTCATAATTAATGCTAAAGTCAAATATTATAGTTACGCTGTATATAGACTTGGGAGAGAGAATGAAGTACTGGGTAATATCCATAACAGAAGAGAACTGGTACATAGTGAAGGAGAACAACATCTATGGAGTACCCGAACCCTCGAGAGGCATTAAGAACCTGATAGGACTAGGAGACGCACTCATTTTCCACGTGATTAAAAGGGAATCCAAGAAGCTAGGAGGAAAGTTCGTAGGAGTCTTCAAAACAGCCTCGACCTGGTTCAGAGAAGAGAAACCACTATGGCCAGACGAAGTACGAGAAGGAAAAGTCAAGTATCCATGGAGGATAAGATTAGAACCAGTAAAACTAGGCACAGCAACACTCAGAGAACTCATACCCGAACTCACCTTCATAGAGAATAAGAAAAACCCCGGAATCTACCTCATGGGCACACCAGCAAACTTCAAAAGACCAATACCAGAGAAGGATGCCAAGAGAATAATTGAAAAACTAAAATAATCACCTATAGAACTAATTTAGCTAAAAGATCTTTGAAAAGACCTCATTTAGATTATAGATGGTCAAGCTTTACAAAAATAGTATGGACTCAGAAGGGAAAGGTATATTGAATGCCCCTTCATGAATCAATGTTATCCCCGGAATTATAGAGGTAGACAATATTCCTAAACTTTTATGGCACTGAGGGAACTTAAAGGAGCTTAGGATTGAGTAATGCCTTTGTTAATTTAGGCATATAATAGACTGATTACGTGACATTCTTTCCTGTAACCTTTTAGCACCTCTCTAGCGAGATTAGTGGGGCTGTTATAACCTTAGGCAATAAGCCATACTGGCCTTAGCACTGAATTTTCCACGTAATTTTAGCAATTCCACGCTCTGAGTATATGTAAAGGCTTTTGATACACGAACATACCTGCTTTACCATCATTCCATAAAAAATTCATTCCAAGTCCCCACTCTCCTAGCCCTCTTAACCAATATTAGACGAGCATCTATCAAGAGTCCAGAGCAATTTCTGAGAGTACACTTCTCCTTCCCATCACTCAGCCTAGTAAGCATTCTACTACTTTGTATTTCGAGAGAGCTGAAATCTAAATTAGTAATGAAATCTCGTAGCTTAAGGTAAGCAGGGCGCCATGGATCTTAGGATTACCTGCTGATACGCTATTATTATCCCATTCATTCTTCTAAGTTAATGGAAGTTCTCTATTTTAATTTTTATAGGAATTAAAAAGCTAAACTTTTAGTACTTGTCCATTTTTAGCTTTAGCCCTATTGTAGGAATTCGCCCTGCAGATACTGAAGGGACTACATTAGCAAGGTTTATAGTACATTTTACAATCCTTATAGTAGAATGTCAAGACATAAGGATCTGCAGTTACACGAGTTATGTCTTAAATTCTTTAAGAAAATTTTTATTGAGAAAGTAGAAAAGACTCCATATACGAGAGAAGAATTTGAACCTTTTAGCAATTACAGACCTCCTTTCATAGTTAGTATTAGAGGTTTGAAGGAATTAGAGGATCTCATAATGTACTTTTTCGAAAATAGTGAATTATACGTGAATACTCTCTCTTTACTAGTAAAGCATTTTAACAATATCTTTAAATTTGAAATTTGTCTCTCGGCCGAGAGTAATTTTGAATCTTTAATTAATCTCCTAAGCTCTCTTAATGAGGGTGAAAGGCTTAAAAGACTTCTTAAAATGAATAAATATGAAAGGAATTTGATTTTAGAAATTTTCATTGAACACTTAATAAATGAGTTTTTAGACGAGTGTAGATGGAGAATTCTTGAGTATGAGGATTATGATAAGGCTTTTGAAGAAGCTTACAAAGAATTTGAAGCTCTCATCTATAATGAAAAGTTAAAAGTGAAGGTAGAACGTTACTTTTATGGACCTTTCTTCAAAGATTTAAAACGTATAGTTTTCACAAGTAATATAAGATTCGAATTTGATCCTGACTCTACTCCACCAGTAACTATTATTCACATAATACTTGATAAAATTGTAAAAGATTATTCAAGAGAATGTGATGAAGTCATAGATTTACTGACTTATGCATGCATGTTATTAAAGCCAGGTGTGGCTTTCTTTGATGTTGAGAGAAACCCTCATATCGATGTCGAAATGACTTATAAGCCAATGATTCTTACAAGAGAGGATATCCCCAAATTTAGAAGGATTTTCGATAAACTGCTAAAACTTTATAGAACAGGGAAGTTATTAAGAATCAAGAGTTCGTTAGATAATTTTAAGAAAAGTATTTTTGCAATTAATGAGGAAGAAGCCTACTTATCCCTCATAAGAAGTCTCGAAAGATTGTTATTTTATGAAACAGAGAGAGTAAATTCTGATAAATTTGCTAAAAGTATTACCGCTAAGTTAATTAAAATAAAGCCAGAAATCTTAATTCTTAAAGGAATTTCTACTAAAGAGGAAGTAGAGAGGGTAATGATGATAGTTTATAGAATTAGGAGTAGATTTGTTCATGGTAGGAGGTACATAAACGATTTATTAAAAGGAATTGAAAAATATAATTTCAAATCATTTAACAATCTAATAAAATGGCTAGAGAATATAACGAGATTTTTAATCAATAATATTATCGAAGAATTAATTAAGGAATAATTTAGGGGTATATCTATGGTTATATTACATGCTATTTTACTTAAGTAGAAATGTTAACGTTAATGAGTTCAAAAGGATTGAATATAAGTTAATGATTTGTAGGGATGTTTTACTTCTCACATAAGAGGGTTGAAATTAGCCCTTGAAAATTATATAGCTTCAGAGCCTTAACGCGAGAGTTACAATTAACATCATCTCGCCAGCTAGAGGTGAAGGCTTCTAATCTTCGGATCGTAAAACTTCTTCCTTTATGTAGTACCTTCAGCTCTTCATATCTCGCCAGATATACTCACGTGGGCTTGAAGCTTATCTCTATGACAACGGTCCTGGCTTAGCTCTTCCATTGGAATTCACGCTTCTACAGCGATTTATCCATGCTTTTCTATTCCTTTTCACTTTTCAACAGGTATTCGGTGAATCCTGAAAAGGAGAGTATGCCTGAATATTTGCCTCTTTTTAACAGCTCTCTCAGTCCACTCCACAGGGTCCGTATTGTTATAGTATTTACCCGCTCGAAGGTTTTATCATCCAGAATACAGTTTGACCCACATTCTGGGCATGTTATTCTGGGCACTAGGTTTCCTCGGCCCTTCCGATAATTAAGGGATCGCATGTTAGTAAATTAACCTAACTTAGAATAAAGAAAAAGGCTTGAAGCAAAATAGCATCTAAGCTTTAACATCCTCGAACTCAAACCTTACTCGATATCTCTTGAGCTTCACATAAGGCATTAGGCGAGTAGCATAGATCACCTTCTCCGGGAAGACATGAGCGACGAGAATGCCTCTAACATTCCTACTCCTCTCCCTCTCTCGAATTGCTGAAATGTATGCTAGTAGCTGTGTAAGGGAGGAGTCGCTAGCTTTTCCAGCTTTAAGCTCTATAACCACTAGATTACCTTCACTATCCTCGGCTAGGAGGTCTACTCTGCCAGTGGTGACCTCCACTTGTCTATCGACTAATTTTAGCCCTTTTTCAAGCATCTCTAAATTGCTGGCTAGATAGTTCTCCAGATCCCGCTCAAGTGAAATGAAGAATTCCTCCTCTTCTTCCTCAACTTCCTCAGCTCCTTTAACGACCTCAAAACCAAGCCTTCTTAGATAGCTTACTGCCTCAGTTGTAATGAACTCAGAGGAAGGGAGTTCATACCTGTTAGCATATTTGTTAGCTAGAGAGATCACGTACTTAGGAGGATACCGCTTTCCCTCATATAGAAGAAACCAGGTTCTAGAAGCCTTACCTTCGGGCACACCTTTCTCATCTATCTCCTTTAAAGCCTGCAGTACGTGCTTTCTCGTTATGTTGCGGGGGATGGTCAATCTACCACCCTGCATAAAATGAGCGCGGATTAAGATAAATAATTATTAGAACTACTAGACTCAGTAAATGGCTATAGCTCCTCTATCAAAGGCTAGCGTCCTCTCCAGCATAATCCTAAATTTAGAATCAAGCCTTGCATACAATTCCACCATGCCGAATAGGCGCTCCATGAAGGTGTACTCTGAGAGGCCAAGCATTATCAGCTATCTAACAGCCTCATAGAAACTTATCTTACGCTTTCTCGCATACCGCTTTACCTGTTCGTATTCCTCATCGCTTAATCTTGTGAATACACTCCTCATGGATATCTACTGATATCAATAAAAGCTGTAGTTGAGGTATCTTTGTGAATTCTTCAAGATCACAGTGTATTATAGGCTTTCAAGATAGTTCGGTGATTACTTATTCACTACCCTAACTGGAATGAGCTTAGGCTTATCACTTCTACTATCTCTTCAACAGAAATACTCTTGATCGCACTAAAGAACCCACCCTACATTTATGTCATCATATCAGCATTCCTTTCCCTCGGAACACTACGGAATCCCCTTAAGAGGACTAAAACACCCCTAAAAGCTGCCTCCTACTCACATAGGTGAAGGCAACTAGAAGCCTTAGGACACTAATCAATAACGTAATAATAATGAAAATTCCCTTGAGACTAAATAGTGGAAAGAGAAGCGATGAGGAGAAAAACAGTCATTAACCAAAAGATAGGGACATAGCTTATGGAAACAGAGGTAAAAGACCATAGAACATTCTCAGAGAATACAACAGACGACTACATCCATATATACGGCATCAGGGTAGTGAAAATGTATAAATA
>QMSC01000113.1 GCA_003649515.1 Thermoprotei archaeon
CAACGATAACGCGTAAGCTCTTTTTACTGGGTTGTATTTCGCTGAAATCAAACTTTCTTTAGGATTCACTTCAACCTGGAAATCTCTCTTCTCGGAAGACGAGTCGTCTGAAAGCGCTTCGAGGAAGGTTCTTCTATCTGCTCTACCATTAATGTGTATCCCTACGTGATTAGGGCTTTCCTGCTTGATCAATAAGTATGCATTAGCCTCCAGAAAGCCCTTTAAACATCTAAATGCGCCACTAAGCTGTATGCAAAGACTTTCAATTTCATCCTCATTCCTATTAGTGCTCATTGCCAGCACAAGGGAGTTGAAGCGAGCTGTCTAAGCCTCACAGTTCTCTGTGCAATAAAATTTCTATCCACAAAATTATTGCCGTTAAAACTGCTACCTATGGGCATTTAACGTTAACTTCTTGAGAGATTCTTCTAGTCTCTATACACAAAATGCATCGAGAAAGATTTTTATTTGGGATAAAGAGACTACATATATAGTGCTCGCCGATGAGGACAAGTCTGGTAATAGCCTACGCAGCTGTCTTCACGAGCTTAGCAGTTCTTGTCCGCTACGCAAAGAACGCTCTGACAACAGTTCAGTTCGTTAACTTTCCGCTGATGTTTACAATGCTCTCAGGAATGTACTTTGGCACAAGAGTGGGCGGCTTAGTGGGCTTTCTCTCATTCTTTATATCGGATCTCTTGATAATTCCAGGACCCTGGACGCTTGTTAATTCGTTACTCGCTGGGCTTATAGGAATTCTGTGGGGGCTGCTTAAAAACATCTCAAATAGGAGGATTGAAATGTTCGTATTAGCGTACTTAAGCACTTTCCTCTACGACATACTTTCATCCGTCATTTTATACGTAGTATTTGGGCTTGACCTGACCAGCGCGCTAATTTTTGGAATTATCGGCTTATTCTTGCCGGTCTTTGGGGGGAGCCTAATAGGTGTCGGTCCTATAACTGAGGCGAGCACTGCGACTCTCGTATGTCTGTTAAGCCAAATATTGGAGAAAAGGGGGGTGATTAACAGGTGAGAGCTAAGGTAAGCACGATAAGCATATTACTCATCGTTCTTTTAATCTGGGCCGTTGTTGCTACCACCCTTGCAGCGTATTTCTACAACGAATACACAACTATGGAGAGGCTCTACAAGAGCCTGAAGGGTAAAGTCGTAGTGATTAACATCGGAATCGACTATGGTAATGGAACTCTACAGTGGTTTAATGGAACAGTCCTGCCTGTAGGGAGTACAGTTCTCTCAGCGCTTATATCGGTAAGTCGCGTGGAATACGTTTATGGACCATATGGCGCATATGTGGTGTCCATAAACGGTGTCCGAGAGAAGATCGTGTCAAAAAGCGAAGGTCATTCGTGGATCTGGTATCTCTACAACGCCACTACAGGAAAGCTAGAATACGGCCCTGTAGCAGCAGATAAGTATATCTTATCCAGCGGCCAAATAATAGTATGGAAGTACACGCACTGGAAGTTCTGAGGTAGCCTCATGATCCCTGAGGTGAAGAAATACTGGCTCCCGGTACTCCTACTACTCTACCTTAGAGGTAGGCTCGGAAGGCGGCAAATAAGCCACTATTTAGGCATTGGCGAGGGCAGGGTAAAGCGCATAATACGGGAGTTGAGCGGGAAAGGCTTACTTGACACTAAGCGTGGAGGGGAGGCCCTAAGCAAAGATGGTTTAATTTTTTTGTTCAAGAGCCTTGTTAAACACAACATTTTCTCCGTTCATGGATTTGATGCAAGCGAGGTCTGTGAAAAATGTGAAAGCGTGGGGTTTTTGCTCAAGAATCTAATTCCCTGTAGAATTGTGGATGTGAGGGACGAAGCTGTAAGGGGAGGAGCTAGAGGAGCACTGATAATACAAGCTGTAGATGACAGCTTAGTCTTACCGCCTGACCTTGGAAACTTAGGAGACTATTACCCTAAGCTTGAGGAGGCTATCAAGAGATGCTTCAAGATCTCTAAGGGAGACGTAATAATTTTAGCATATTCAAGGAATTTTGGAGAAGCTTTGCTCGGCGGCCTTAGAGCCTCCCTTCTCGCAAACAAAATTTTTACCTGTAGGAGAACGTAATGTTCTACGAATAACTTTATATTCACCATGCAATACACTTAATTCTCAACCATTAAGGGAGGGAAGAGATCTTGGAGATCCTACTAGTGCTAGGGTTGCTCCTAGCCCTTTACGTGGCCTGGAGTATTGGTGCAAACGATGAAACCATGGCTACTCTAGCTGGGAGCGGCTTCACTTCCATAGCTCTTGCTGCTCTTTTAGGAGCCTTAATGGATTTTCTTGGCGCTGTTTTTCTCGGATATACGGTTGAAGAAACGTTGGGTAAAAAGCTCATTAAGGGCATTTTAACGACAACTGATGTGGTAATTCTCCTGCTTGCGGTCGCCACGTGGTTAATAGTGGCCTCCTATAGGGGGTGGCCGGTATCAACGACGCATTCCGTTGTAGGGGCTGCGATAGGCTTAGGCATCTTGAAGTATGGTCTAAGTGGGGTCTCTTGGAATTCCTTTCTGAGAGTACTATCTGGTTGGATGATCTCGCCCGTTACAGGATTGCTGGGTTCTGTAATTGTCTACGCTATTGCAAGAAAAGCCGTTAGGAAAAGCGTTCATGGATTCTCTGGAATCATAAAAGTTTCCAAGTACTCATCCGTGCTACTTATAGCCTTCTCCTCAGTTACGGCTTTCTTCAGAGGCGCGAATGATATAGCGAACGCTACAGCTTTCCTAAGCACGTTAGTAGGTCAACCCCTTCTGATTAGAGGTGTATGCGGAGCAGGGATGGCTCTCGGACTATTAATATTGGGAAGACGGGTCATAAAATCAGTGGGCGTTCAGCTAGTGGAATTAGATCCTCTGGCTGCCCTATGCATCCAAATATCGACTACACTTACCATGGGTATAGGGACCATCCTAGGGCTTCCACTCTCAGGAACTCACGTACTAGTTAGTGCAGTTATAGGCATCGGCATCGTGAGACGAGCGTGGATAAATGTGAGGGGTCTCGGAGAAATATTCCTTACATGGGCAATAACCTTCCCATGTTCTGCAGCGCTGGCCGTAGCGTTCAGCCTGTTCCTCCTTACCTTAATGCTCTGACAATTATTACCTTGAGGACGTCTCCTACATCCTCACAGCTATCACAGAGGTTTTCGAGGTTCTCCAATAGTCTTTCAAGGAGGAAGAGGTGGGGCGCCCAAATCTTGTCGGCATTGCAGAGAACTGTAAGACCCTTTACGTAAAGCATGTCTACCTCCTCTTCGATTTCTTCGACTTGATGAAGTAGGTTTAGACATGCTTTAAAATCGGTGACAGATTTCCTAACGGCTTCGTCCAACGTTTTGACACATGCTTCTATTTTGTTCATAATATCCTTTAGCACATCACAGAGATTCTTGTGATGACAAATGTTCTTCTGGACGTCAGGTATTTCAAGTATTCTTGCAGATTCTCTAGCCCAGTCTGCTATCATGTCCGCTCTTTCTACAAGCCTGATGAAATCCTCCCTACTTAGAGGGGGAAGTATTCCTCCGGCAAGCTCTCCTACTAGCTCTCTTCTTAGCATATCTCCCTCTTCCTCGCTAGTGTGGACAACTCCGAGCTTTTCCTCAAATTCCCCTTTATTTTCCTCGAAGAGGGCTATCATTGCCTCGTGGAGGGCTAAAACTGATCTGGTGCACGTTTCGAGGTGCTTTAAAGTCAACTTTAGAACCCTTTCCTCTCCTCTATCTAACCTCCTTTTCAATATCCCCATGAAAGGCATCTATAACTCCCTTTAACTAAGCTATTTGTGAGGCCGCTTTTGTCAAATATATAGACTATAATAATGAGCAGCAGTATTTTAGAGTAACGCTTTCGGGGGCCTAGGCGGCGAAGTATATCTTCTGTCATACCTCGCTATTTTCTGAAAGTTTAAGAATTTTGCATCACTAATTCCACATATAATGGTCTCGATGAAAACCATTTGGAAGAGCCGATTAAAGAGGAGGTTAAAGTACTACGCTATTTGGACGCCTCCATGGATCATAGTCGTTAGATTCCTACTAGACTTTAACTTCGCGGCGCTCTTTGCTTTTCAAGTACTCTTCCTTTTCAAGGATATTCTAGATGTGGTCTCTAAGCGCGATGTAGCTCCAACGTACTTTGAACACTTACCGTTCTCCTTAAGCACCCTCGTTCTTGCAGGCTCAAGTAACGGCCTATTACTTTTACTGTCCCTATTGGACTCTCTCTTAGATGCCTATGAAGACATTTTCCTTGAAAAATAAAGAGAAAATGTATTTTAATAGATTAGCAGGCGCTTGTTAGCGTCAATCACTCAACGTTAGCGTGCCGCTCAAGAATCTTCTCCTCTGTAACCTTAAGTTTTTCCATAAGCTCTGAGATGATACTATCTAGGACGCCTAGAACTGAGATATCGAAGAGGGATGTAAGAGGAGCATAGGACTTTCTCTCGGCTAGCTTAGTTTTACCCGGCACGAATACTGTTAGGCTCGCTATTTTTGCTAACGGGCTATCTGTGTGAGCTGTTATAGCTACCACTTTTACCCCCAGTTCCTTTGCTTTCTGAGCGAGGCTTAGAGAACTAGTAGTTCTTCCACTACCAGAAACTACAATGAAAACGTCGTCAGGCTTCATCGAAGGCGTTACAGTATCCCCGACGAAATAAGATTCCACACCTATGTGCATGAGGCGTTGCGCGAAGCATCTCGCTATGAAGCCCGATCTACCAGCACCGTAGCAGAAGACGCGTGGATGCTCAACGATCATTGACACCAATTTCTTAATGGCTTCCCCGGAAATAGCTTGCCTCACTTTTTGGAGATGTTCTA
>QMSC01000114.1 GCA_003649515.1 Thermoprotei archaeon
AAGAAGGGACTGTTAAGGCACATGAGAGGCCATCTAGGCTTCTCCTTCAAATTGGAGGGATTTTTGTCCATTGAGATAACTTCTCCGTTAAGCCTCCTCTGAGACCACTCTGGATGCTTTGAGTAAAGCGCAGGATTTGTAGTATGTCCGACCATGACCACTACTTTAATGCCCTCTTTTTTGGCCTCCCTTACAACTTCCTCTATTAGGTCTCTACCTCTTAACTTTGAGTTCATGAGCGCTACTTTGCTCTTGTAATATGCACGGCCCCAAGCATCCCTGGCGAAGAGAATTATGGTGTTTGCATTCAGCCTTTTAGCCAAATCCACGATATCCTTGCCCTTTATTAGAGGCACATAGACTCCTAGTTCATCCTCAATGTTGAATTGAAGCACCCTCGTGAACGGGAAACCACTCAATTTATCACCTCACCTCTTCAAGCTCTATTTCATAAGCAGCATAATCCTCAGCTATGGCATCAGGACCTCCTACCTTTACTGTTTCGCCTCCCGCTTTTAGAACGAAATGCATGAGACCTGTTGAGAAGTTGAGCGTGACGTTGGATATCTCCCCCTCAATAACTCTAAACTCATCTTGCTCAATACGTCTCCCCTTAATCCTAGCTCTCAGCTTCTTCCCACTTCTGAGAAGTCTACGGGCTTCAAACAATGCGAGCCTATGAATAGTAAACCTCTCCGGCAGCTGAATCGGCTCATCGCTTATAGTCCTCCCCCTTATCCACCTGTTGAAGAAGTCGTGAAGCAGGTAATCTATCAGTACGGGTTCCCTTATGTATAAACCGTAGTCCTTTATCCTTCTCTGGATGAGTATGGCCTCTTTAGAGTCGGCTACGACCATTATGTCCCCTGATATCGCCCATTTCACCTTATTAAAGAGCTTTTTGATAAGAGGCACGCTTTTAATCTTATCCCTACCAGAGTACAGAATAATGTAAACTAATACGCCCCTCTTCCTCGCTTCGTTCAATTTTTCGAGAGTACGCAAAATGAACTCCTCACTTCCGCAAACAGCGAGATCGATCTGAGCCTTTTCGATAAGCGCTTCAGCCTTAAGCAATATTCCCTTGTAGCTCCGTAACATCCACACTCCATAATCTAGCTCTTTAGGGCTAATTTTTAGAGTATCAAGTTCCCTTTTCGCCTTTTTCATGAGCTCTCCTATTTCCTTATCAAATATCTTTAGTAAGACCTCCGGCTCTACGGCCTTGTAGGTACTCGGCCTACCCCCTAAAACCTCGACAAGACCCTTCATAGCAAGTCTCTTAAGTGAAGCGTGAACCTGCGGTCTGTGCATCGTAAGTAGCTCAGCTATCCTCGCCGGGCTCGAAGGCCCCTTAAGAAGCAACATCGTATAAACCTTAGCATCACTGCTACTGAGCCCCAGCTTCTTGAAAAGTTTGATCACGTATTCCATACTCACACCATTTTATTTTATCACTGACATTTCAATTTAGCTTAGAAAAAAGTAGTAAAGTTTATAAATAATTTTTTCCCTTCTTTTTATAACATGAACCGTTGGAGGTGATATCTTATCTTGAGTGAAGAAGGTAAGATGCCTCAAGCGTCTTCTTCTAAGGTTCATGGTAATCCCGAAGGCAGCGAAGCCCCCCGCAGCGGAGAAACAGAAGTGAAGGTGGGCTTTCCTCTTAAGGCCTTTATCATAGGAATAATCTTACAGTTATTATACATAGTATTCCTCTTTGGCTATAGGTGCTTCTACTACGTTAGAGGACTAACCTACACGTGGACTGAAAACTACTTCGACTTCTGTGTTTTCCTAGGCGGATTGCTGATATACATTACGCTGATGTCCCTCATCTATGAGAAAAGGGGAAAAACGTGGAAAATAGACGTGAACACGATAGCGATAGTGTGGACGTTTCTCAACATGTCATGGCCCCTAACAATGCTCATAGCCAGAGGACCTTCAACCCCATTCCTCATACCTATATTTTACAAGGATCTAGCGTATTTGGTGCCAGACTGGTTGAAACTACCACTAGAAGAAGCAAAGAAAATGTACCATGGAGGAGTTCCTAACTGGTCTGTATGGGCTGTACCGTTCGCCTTTTGGTCAATACACTTAATGTCTGCGCTCTTCCTCTGCTTCTTCTTAATGTCAATCTGGAGAAGGCAGTGGATAGAAGTTGAAAAGCTGCCCTACCCACACGCGATTCCCGTGTACGAGCTAATAAACATGGGCATCGTAGACGAAAAGGGAGCGAGAATATTCAAGGAGAAATGGCTTTGGTACGGCGTCCTCGTATCGTTCCTCATTTATATATGGGATCCGTTAAGATCCCTTAGCGGAGGACTAATACCCAGAGTTCCAGACTTCACAATACACTACGCAGACTGGTATAAAGCTCCTCACTTATCGCTACTTCCTCAAACTAAGGGATTGATACTCCTAGCGTTCTCTCCAGCCTTCATGGTTGGAGCATACCTCTTACCACTAGACGTACTCCAGGGAATAATAGCCTCCATAATAATATTCGACTGGCTAAAGCCGATGATCGGAATAGCTGCAGGCGTATATCCGGACATTAGCGGAAGCGGATGGTGGCCATTCTTCCTGAGCAACGGATGGTGGTTCTATCCTCCTAACATGACCCTAGGCTGGGGAATGTGGATAGGAATAGCACTATGGTGCTTCTGGATAGGAAGAGACCACATAAAGAACATAATCGCAGTCCTCTTGAAGAAGCCAGGAGCTATAGATGACCCAGTCATCTCCTACAGAATATCAGTACCTGGATTCTTCATCTCGGCGATAATATGGATCATCACAATGCTGATCACGGGAGCCACCCCGATTCTGACCATAGCCTTCGGCATACTGTTCATAATATGGTTCCAGGCATTGGGCAGAATAAAGGGAGAATTCTGGTGGGGAGGACGGCCCCTAAGGGTTGGCGGAAGCATTAAGTGGTTGTCACTCTACTACTATTACATACCTACAAAGGAGTACGATACCTCAGCCGCCCAGATGACGATTCTATTCTTCGACGGCCAGTATGGTAGCGCTTCATTAGCCACGCACAGCGGATTCCCACCGAGGATAAACGACTGTTACAAGGTAGGAACGGAGGTAGGAGCAGTTCTAAAGTACATAGCCATAGCGGGAATAGTCTCCATAATCATAGGCGTACTATGGGCTTACTTCGTACGAATTATGTGGGCATATAACGCATGGGGCGGAACCTACGGCTATCCTAAGGGTAATGAGGGGGCAGGCCTCTCCAGAGACATATACGCTGGAAAATACCCAGAGAAGGGAGCCTACGCGGGCGGGGTGGACGTATACACCCTTGGAGCAATACTCGCAATAATACTGATGTACCTTAGATCCAGGTTTGTATGGTGGCCGATAAATCCGATAGGATTTATGGCTCCCATAGCCGGATTCTGGATAATTCCATGGGAGTTCCTATCGTTCTTCTTCGCATGGCTATGGAAGTACATGGTGTGGAAGATCGGAGGAGCAACGCTTCACAGAAAAATGATAAAGTTTGTAATTGGATACATAGCAACCTATGCAATAATAAACGTCCTCGAGTGGTTCATAGATATATTCGTAGTGGGCCCAGCAAATGTTCCTCCACCATGGTAACCTTATGATGTTAATGTATTTTTTATTAATATCAATACAATATATTTTTAAAACAAATAAACAATATTATTTATTAGTAAGAGGTGCTACGCATGAGCTTAGCAAAATATAAAGTTATCATCCTCGTATTGCTAATAACCCTAGCCCTGTTAGGTAATAAAATTTACACAATTCATGGTGATTCTAGTAGTCATTCCTTATCCTATGTTGATATTATTAAAAAAGGATTTATAGATCTCGCTAAAATTAGGGACCACACGTACTTCCTTGCAAAGAACTGTTCTCCTAGAATTACGGGTTATCCCGGATTTTATAAGGCTGCTGAATACATAAGAAACTACTTCGTTAAAGTTGGGCTTAAGAACGTAACTTATCAGCTATATAACATAGCTGTGCCTATTGCCTCGGTTTCCTCCCTCGAGGTATATTCTCCAACTGGAGAACTACTGGCATCGTTCCCCGTACATCCCCTGTGGCCTAACTCAGTAAATCCATGTTCTACGCAAAACACTTCGGGTCCGATATTTTACATTAGAACAGGCACCTACAAGGAGTGTGCGGGGAAGAGAATAGAAGGTTCCATAGTACTCATGGACTTTAATAGCCTTGATAACTGGAAGTGGATCTTCTCACTCGGAGCTAAGGCTGTGATATTCATAGAGCCCTCAGACACGAACACTTACGAGGCAGAACTAAAGTACCTGAAGTACGCTCCTTTAAAATTTCCAAGGGCTTATATTGAGAGAAAATATGCAATAGAGCTCCTTAAACTTCTTAAAAGCAGGGGAGAAGTAAGGGGACGGTTACGGCTCAACATTAGATGGGAGGTTAAGGAAGTACCTAACGTAATAGGTTTCAAGCTGGGTACTGATCTAAAGGACCAGTGGATACTTGTATTCGCCCACTATGATACTTGGTCTGTCGTCCCCACCCTAGCTGAGGGTGCAACAGATGCTATTGGAGTAGCAGTACTACTAGAGCTGGCTAGGTTTCTCTCACAGGTGGATACTAGGAGGTCTATAATGTTCATAGCTTTCTCAGGCTGGGGAGAGGGACTTGCAGGCGCTAGGTACTTTGTCGACAAGCTGATGTGGGAGAATCCATTCCCATGGGTGCTCCCTGAAAAGGC
>QMSC01000115.1 GCA_003649515.1 Thermoprotei archaeon
AAAGCGAGCATCTATCGGAATAAGTATGCGGGATACTATGTGGGTTTGTCGAGAGTTAGTGAGGAATGCGTGACAATTAGTAGAGAGGAGTTAATAGGCAAGCTTAAAGAAAGGGTTGCGTGGGAAGAATATGAGGATTTTGCTAGGAGCTTAATGAAGGATCGTAAAGAGTTTTACTACGTGGAACTCGACGAATTTAAAATGTTCGAAAGATCTGTCAGTTACAGGGAAGTAGTAAGGGACCTTGGTTTTAAACCGCCGCAAAGGTACATTTCGTTGCTTGAGGAAAACATTGTTAGAGAGATACTTTCAAGGGGTTTCTTGGATAGTTCCATTAGTTATAATCCTTATTTACTGCAGGGTTTAACCAGGCTAAGTGTAAACGAGTACTTGAGTATATTGGGATGCATTGCGTCTAAGTTGATTCGTCGAGACTTGTGGAATAAAGAGGATGTAGAAAGCCTAGTCTCAGAAGCCTGTCGAGAGATAGTAGGTGCTGAAGAATGTGTTGAGTACGTAAAAATCCTTAATGATCTACGCCGCCTCGGCATACTGCGGGCCGGTAATCCTGATAGTGAAGAATGGAGACGTGAAATAGAAGGGAAGGTTGTCTCGTGGCTTATAGAGAGGTCTCGCTATATTTGTAATAACGACCTTAAGAGGCTTGGAGCAATTATGATAGTTACCGCAATCAGTATGCGTGATAGCAAGTGTTTAAGAATTCTTCGAAGACTATGGGCTAATGGCGAGGATGCTCTTTATAAGCTAGTGGAGGAGCTTGGAAGCAAGGTCGAAGCTAGTAAGGATGGACTGAGAAAATTGTTGGAGAAGGAGCTACAATTAATCGAGCATACACATGAAATTTCCAAGGATCTTGCCTCGAAAGGTGTTGCGATAATTCTCCTTCCTATTGAGTCTTGGGGTGAAACTTCGTGAATACTAGGGATGCTGCCCAGTTACTACTGCTAGCAGGCAAGTCAGTGTTGCTGGCAGGTGCACCTGGCACTGGTAAGACTCGTGAAGCCCGAGAACTAGCCAGGAGGATGACAGGCGTCGAACCGGAGACTATCGTGGGTCGCGGAGATTTAGGTTATGAGGATCTGCTATATCGCTATGAACCAAGCCCCAGCGGTTATAAGCTAGTGTTAGGACCCCTAGCGGTCTCTGTGATATCCTCTTGGATCAGAATATTCCATGGATTAACTCCTGTATGGCTGCTTTTTGATGAGATAAATAGATTTAACGCTGAAGTAGTGCTTGGTGACCTTTTCTTAGTTTTGGACTTAGAGCATAGGAAAAGTAAAGAAGTTGTGCCCCAAAGCGTGATGATGGAAGTTCTTAAGAATAGCTCGCTTCTAGAAGAAGTGAAGAGAAAAGCTCTTGGAGGCCTAGAGGAAGAGCTAGAATTCGGTGACGCCAGCAAAACTTTACGTAGGGTATTAGAATGTTTTCCTAACGGTCTTCCTTTACCTTACTCTTGGAGAGCGCTGGCGACCATGAATCTAATAGATAGAGCTCACCTTTTCAGATTGGGTTTCGCGTTACTAAGACGCTTTCCCTTGATCCTATACCCTAGATTTGGGGACTCCTTTAACCCTGCTCTTAATATAGAATCATTAGAAGAGGGTTCTCAAAAGTTTGACAGTAGAGTACTTGAAGTCGTTAAAAAGTTTTTAACATCAGAGGAAAGTTTGAAAATGGCTTTAAAAGAACTTAGCCTATGCTATGAGAAATGTCCATGGGATCGCGTCCTTAGTTCGGTTAGGCTGGCTGAGAGAAGGGTATCTAAAGTTAGTTTTACGAGCGTTATAGAAGCCATTTCAACCGTAGTTGCAGGGTTACTAAAAGTAGGTGTGGATGTGGGTTATGCGTTATTATTAGATGTGCGTAAAATTTTAGTGATTGCGAGCTTGCTAGGACGCAGCATGGAGAGGTACCAAGATGAATCCTTTTTAGCGGATGTAGTTATTTCGAGTCTTCTATTGCCTCAGATAGGGGGAATAGCGCCCGCTGTTAAGGCGGATATCGTGCTCACAGGTAGGAGCGCTAGGCTAGAGAAGTTAAAGGAGCTGGTGGACTATATAGTAAGTCTCTTAGGAGAGAAGAGCATGTCAGCTTATTACATGGAGGCACTTCGTCTTGAACTTCCACTATAAAATAGAAGTTGTAGAGGATGCTAAGATAAGCATAGAGGACCTTGTTAAGGGAAGGGTTGAGGAGAATAGGATCTGTCTTAGAAGTTATAGGCGTAGACATTCGTACCTTATTCGCATCGAACCCGCACCTCGAGACGAAAGGTCTTGGCAGGTTCTCTTAGCTAAACTAGACTACCTATTTAGGGTCATAGAGGAGGTGATTAGGGAGCGTAGAAATGCATTAAGGGAGCTAAAAGTACGACTTGAAGCAATGCCACCTCACCTAGATGGACCGTGGCAAACATTAAAAGGCTATTTTTATACGGGTCAGTGGGTTGGCATGGTTTTTGCCAGTTATGAGGATATAGCCATTACTTTACTAGTAAGGCCTAAGTACAGAAAATTTCCTGAGATATATAGGGAAGTAAAGGAGGGCTTTGGCCGAGTACTGGAACCGCTCGCTAGCTTCCTTGATAAGGTTTCTTTGGGCTTCGGAGGTGGAGTTAGCGACATTAGAATAGCCGCTTGGCTGCTAGATCGCTACGCCGAAGAAACACCTTACTATTTGGTAGATATAGCAAAATCTTGGAGCGGAAACAGGTTAATTCTGCGTAGTGGAAAACTTGTAATTATTAGAAAAATCGTGCGTTGGAATGAGGTCTTTGGAGCTACAGTAGTTGCAGGCTTATCTATGCTGGCAAGAGCGCTCAATGAGTCTAAGAAACGGCTACAAGAAATAGGTTTACCTCGGACTTTGTGGAGGCTGATGGAAGATTTTCTTAGGGAGCAGGAAGAAATGCTCCAATCAATTGCTGCACGGCCATATGTGAAGGATGCTTTTCTAAGACTCCTGCAGTTCGAACCTGACATAGACGTGTTACTTGGCTTGAAGAGACTGCTACACGTAGTAGCTCCAGGTCTGGGGGTTGCTAGAATGCTTTTAATACCTTCGCCTAAGGTCTATGAATTTTACGTACTGCTAAAGTTGGTCGAAGCTTTGAAAGGTAAGCCGCACGTGAGCTTAGCAGGGCCTGTAGAAGTAGAGGTTAATGGAGCTAAAATATATTATAATGAGCCTCCTAAATCCCTATCTAGGCTGATAAGTAAGCTTTCTGGAGCTGTTCCGCACCCAGATTTTCTGCTAGAAATCGGTAATGAACTGGTAGTGCTAGACGCTAAATACAGGCTAAAACTAAGAAGGCTATCTCTTTCCGACGCACTTAGACTTCTAGGCTATATGACAGACCTAGCTAAAGACTCTGTACTAAAAGGTATAATAATCTGTCCATCCAAGGCTAATATGCCCTATAGGAGCTCTAAAATTACAGCGTTTCTCAATGGCAGGAGCGTAGAAGTACAGATAGCCGAGGTATCGCCGAGTCGGAACGAGTTAAGTGAACTACTTACTTGTAAGTCCTAATTGTTTCAATTATTTTGTGAGTTTCTCTAATCCCTTGGTTTTATGTAACTTGTTTATTGCTTTGTCCAGCCTCTTTGGGCTTAATATGAGTACTGGCAACCTAGTACTTCTTCACAAATCATGCTTCGTAGCAGCCTTATAAATATACAACCAATACCTCCAACAAGTTAAAAACCGGATAAGAAGGGAATACGGCCTAAACATGCTCCTAACAGACTTAGCACGCCAGCTAGACGCAAAATATGAGCCGAGGAGAATAGGGAAGAGATTCCAGAAAATAGTAATACTAGAATACGAGAAAGCATTAAACTTACTAAAAGATAGAATAGAGCCAGAATAACTACCAGGACTACTTCGATTACCTGATTAGAACGAGGCCAAATTCACTAATATTGAAAGGAAAACTAGGAGAACCAAAGTAATCAAAGTAACCAAGTAATTAAGGTAATCAAAGTTAACACTACTAGTTAAAGCCTTTTACCGCTTGTGTATGAGTGCTACACTAAGGCTAGGTAACTCCATATCTTGCAGCTAGAATGTGAAGTATTTCTGGTCTCTCAGTATGTATGGGAATTATATTTTTCGGCTTAATAGCATCTAGAACAGTCTTCAACTCGTAGGGATAGTAGTGTCCTGAGGCTCTAATCCTATATGGCTGTAGGCCGAAGAGCTGAAGCCATCCAACTATTACATCGTATTCTATAAGCTCCTCACCCTGGGGTTCTGGCTCACTTACTATCGCCGCTAAGTCTATGAGCCTACTTCTGTAACTCCTGATAAAGCGGATAATATCTACAATATCATAGTAGGATGTCAATAGGAGGAATTTATCCCCAAGTACTTCTTCAAGTAGCACTGTTTCGAAGCCTACTAACGCGTTAACAAAATCGCTTACAACTTTTATCTCCTCGCTTTTGCAGAGAGCTATTGAGTCAAGCATTATGGCGAGCCTCTCGGAGGCTACAAAAGGCATAAGCCCGTGATCCACTGCAGTCTTCACTAAAGCATTAATGAACTCTAGGTCTAAGTAGTGAGCAGTAGCTATGACTCCTTTCACACTACTCATGACCCGGCTCATGATCCGAGAACAGTCTGACGGAGTTATGGGCACTCTACTGGAGCCGAGGTTCGTGCCCTCAATTATCAGTGTATCTACTTTAACATCCCTGTTATCCTCTAAGTATTTC
>QMSC01000116.1 GCA_003649515.1 Thermoprotei archaeon
CTAAGCTCCTCTCCTCCTTCCTCCTCTTCAGATAATATACTAGTGCGTCGTGCGAAGGGTTTTATGCATCTGATCAAAGCGTATTCTGGTGACAGAACGGATATGTGCGGAGCCTCAGTATGAAACCTTGTTCTCAAATATTCTATTATTGCTAGTGCAAGTTGCTTGTAAAGATTTGTTCTCTGCCTGCCTTTAGCATAAGTCAAAGATATACCCACGCTAGTAAGGATCTTTGTAAAATTTATTTTTTACGATGTATTGAAATAAGGTTTGCTAATTTCATTATATGATTTTAAATAGATAGCGCTATAGGGTGGTTTCTTCAGATGATACTATAAATATTCTAGAACCTGGTTCTTAATGGTGGTAGCTTTATGAAAGAGAAAGCCGTAAAAATTCGAAGTATAAAAGCTGGAATGGAGCATATAACGTTAGTAGCCAGGGTGGTCTCTATTAGTGAGCCAAAGTATGTGCTGACAAAGTACGGAAGAGCCCAGGTAGCAAGTGCAGTCTTAGAGGATGAGACAGGGCGTACAGTGCTGAATTTGTGGAGATGGCAAATAAAAATGGTGAGACCCGGTGACATTATAAGAGTAGAGGGGGCCTTTGCAACATCCTTTAAGGGGAGGGTGGAATTGAATGTAGGGTCAAAAGGGAGAATAATCGTGCTAAGCAGGAAAAATAATAGTCCAGAATCAGATAACTGTATAATGCCTGTTTAAATCTCTGCATATTATGATAAGATGCAAACATTACTCAAAGAGATCGCCAAGATGGCTTAAGTTACTTTTATTGCCGAGCAGTGGATACCTGTAGAGCAATTAGATGTGCTAAGCAATTATGATGCTAAAATTGTATGAAATATAATCCTGTCATGATTTGCAGAAAAATTGTTAGTTGCCATATCGTAAAAAGCTAGCTCGAAATGATGAGGCATAGGCGAGAGTTATAATGCTGTTCTCTGTTTTCAGGTGCAGGTGAGCTTGACTTAGCTCTATACTTACTGGGAGTTGCGGAATTCTGCCTGCCACCAGGGTCTTAGGAAATGCCGCAAAGACGTATTCATATGACTTTAAACTGAAGACTAAGCGAACCTCTTAAGGCTTTCTTTCTAAAAAACAGACATTTCAGCTATATGCTAGGCGATTTAGCAGAGCTGAGCTTTGATGCTCTAAGGGATAGCGAAGTAAATGTAGTACGAAGGATCACTTGCATCTTTGAAGCATTCAGCTGTATGCTTCTCATCTTTATAGTTTTTATGCTTACCTTCAGTCTAGTTGCTTTTTATATCGGAAAGAGCTAAACGCGGAACGTGGATTATAGCATCGAAGTAATTTTCCCATCTAAAACTACTGAAATCCAGCCCAGTTGCTTAACCCGCTCAGAAAGATCACTAAAGCAGTTTGAATAGTCTTTTCTTACAGCTCCTCTAAAACCGTATTGAATAATGCAGGAAGAAGTCTCTGTAGCTTGCCTGACGGTCTTTTGAGAATTGCTTAGGATGAATCACATAAATGCTTGCTAATGTTAACAGTTAAAGGCACTTTATTACTTTTAATATATAGGGGGGCTCTTGAGATCTTCTAAAAGCTGGAGCTTAGACGCTCGGCTTAGGCGCCTATTTGCACTGCGGATTATCGAATGGTACAAGGAGCACGGATTACATGATCTGCCTTGGAGAAACACTTCTGATCCTTGGGCTGTGCTTGTAGCAGCATTTCTGCTTAGAAAAACTACAGTGGATCAGGTTCTAAAAGTGTACTCAGAGTTTCTTAAAAGATATCCAAACCCGGAAGCTCTTCTACAGGCCTCAGAAGACGAAATAAAGAAGCTTATCCGCTCGTTAGGAATCGAGCATCAGAGGACAAAGCACCTGAGGAAGGTCGCTAAAGCTATTGTAGAGGAGTTTCACGGCAGAATACCGTGCGATAAAGAAGCATTAAAGCGCTTGCCCGGAATAGGCGAGTACATAGCTTCAGAAGTCCTGCTGACTGCGTACGGCAGACCTGAGCCTCTGCTTGACAGAAACATGATTAGAGTACTGGAGAGAGTTTTCGGTGTGAAGTCCTCCCGAAAGCGCCCACATACTGATCCCAAGATGTGGCGCATCGCAAAACTGCTTGTTCCCAAGGATCCTGAGCTCGCTAAAAAGTTCAACTTTGGAGTTCTAGACTTTGCACGTCAGGTGTGCAGTGTAAGAAGGCCTAAATGCAATACATGCATTCTCATGGACATTTGCAAACACAAAAAGGGCTAAAGAGCACATATGTGCACTCTACAAAGAGCTATTGCGATTTTGATAAAGCCACTGTCACTAAGGTAAAAGATCATGAGATAGCCCTTTTGCCCCTCCCTTCCTCTATAAAATAGTATCTCTCCCAAACCCTCCCTCTTAACTATTTCAGGCTAAACTCCTTTCTAAAAACTCATGAAGGAGTCGAAAAGTGTTAACGGCTCCTACTTGCATGACGATCACCACTCTAACAATAATGACATTTAAGTCCTGAGAGTTATGCGAGCGATAATCATTAAATTCTGCCGTGGGAGGATTAGTGGCTTATGAGAAAGGTAAGCACCCTCATTAATACTGTAGAACACCACTTTACAATCCTTTTTCCTAAACTCCTCAGCCTTTTGCTGATCTGACAAATATAGGGCATCAAGACCTAGAGCTCTCTATACTCTATTTACATGAAGGCAGATATATTAATAGGACAAAGACTATTTTAAATGAAGTGGCATGGTGAAGGTCCCGCTAAGAGATTGTAAAAGAGCCGTCGGAAGAGCTATTGCTCAAGGCTCTCTTCCGAGAGCTTTTGAGAATTATGTAAACAAGCTGTGTGAGGGCGCGGTGAGGGGTAGAGATCTTGAGGCTTTTAAAACATTAGACGAGTGGATTGCATGGCTTAGCTGGGCTTCGGTCAGCCTTAATGAAAATGACTATCTCCTAGCGGCTATACATGCCCTAAGACTCGCACCGAAGCTTGCGGCAACTGATTATGGTACTTCTAGACAGAGAGATCTTGGTCAGCTCTGGACCGATACTATAAGGGGGTTCTTGGGAGAGATTGCCTTTGCAAAGTGGCTCAAACAAAGATTTGGGATATTTATAGAGCTGGACTACCGAAGGGGGCCACTAAGAGAGTTTTTGCCTTCAGACATAAGGGCAGTTGAAATAAGGGGTATGAAGAGGGCGCCGCGAATAAACATTAGCATTAAAACTACAAAGCTTAGAGGTGTATGGCTCGACATCCCTTATGAACAGATACAGCACTCAGATGCCTTTATACTCGTGAGACTAGGCATTACGAGAGAGCATTTTGTCGCATTCTTAAAGAAAATCAGTGCTATAAGAGATAAAATTCTTGCAAAGGCTAGAGAGCTGGGCATAATATCGGAGGATGAGATTCCGGAAATATGGAACTCTGTACCAGAGTTTATGGAGATGCCTGCCTATATCGCAGGCTTTCTGCTTAAAGAGGAGTTCAAGGACGCCGTTAAAAGCAAGGATATCGTTGTGGCTGAGGGAAAAGCTAAGCCGAGAAAGAGGAGAGGAAGAAGGTACTTAGTTATAACTATTGATAAATACCTTGGATTTTGGGAGCCGGGCAACAGCATATATGAAGGAAGGATTCAGAAGCTTTTTGAGAGCCAAATTGAACCTTACAAGAGTTTGCCAGTAAAAATAGAGTTTCAAAGCATAGGAGAGTTTTCAGAAACACTGCACTTTTTGGCGAGCTCTGGGGTCTTGAAAAGGCATCAAAATGAATGGAGCATGCTCATAAGCCTCCTCTAATGCTACAAGTCGTCTAGCACTTCTACTAGCACTGAAGCTATGCGCTTAGCAACTAGCGGCGGTACAGCCTCCCCTATTTGCGCTCTCACCTGAGACCGTGTTCCCTTAAATAAGAAAGTATCTGGAAAGGTCTGTAACCGAGCCCTTTCGCGGTTAGTCAGCACTCCTCGGCTTCGTTCATAATGGTAACCCCATGTCCCTCCGCCACCATAAGCAACCACAGTGTAGGACGGCTTAAGGGGATGAAGCCTTCTGTAGATTAGACTCATGCCTCTCCCTTCAACCTCCCACACAGTCCCTCTAACAAATTCGTGGTTCTCGTCAGGCGGTATCCTCTTAAGCCTCTCTACTACTGCTTTGGCTTCTTTTCGCATAATATTACTTTTATCCGGCGGATTTACGCTTGAAACTCGAACACCGTAGTACTTCATCTCTTTCAGCAACTTAGCGTGCTCATCGAAAGCGCTTTCAAGCTCTTCTCTTGTGTGCTTAGATATACGATTTACAAAGAGATAGTCCTCAATAATGTCAAAAGTCAGTCTATCCCATACTTTCCGCTTCCATTCCCATGCTTTCTTTGTGCCAACTTCCTCCCATATGCCATCATACTCTTTCATTATCTCGACGTATTTGTCTTGAAGATCTGGAAGGGTTTTTCCTTCAAAAACTTCCATGGATGTTAGCGGATACTTGCTTATTAATCTGCTACCATCGCTTAGAGTTTTCCTTATCTTAGATCTTACTTGCCAGAGCCAAATTAAACCCTTTGAGCTGGCTAAATCCTTCCGAATGCCGATAATTATGAGTCTCTGTCTTGTCTGGGGTACACCAAGTTTCGAGAAATTGATAATGTCCGA
>QMSC01000117.1 GCA_003649515.1 Thermoprotei archaeon
AAGGTACTACGACGTGGACTTCGTACCCTACTTCCTAGACGAGAGGAAAGAAATTGGGAGAAGGATCAGTAAGTACGTAGACATCTTAAAGCAGACAGCTCTTGCAGTATTCGAGAAGTGTTTGGACGAGTTAGCGGAGTACTTTGGAAACACTCTAATGGCAAAACATGGACTAAGCCTAGAGAGAGATGAGGTAAAGTACCTAGTCTGGTTAGAGATGCTACGCTCACTCGACAATTGTCTCTACGAAAAGGGAATCCTTAGACCCCCACTAGAAAGTTCAAAGAAACATTACTTCTACCTCGGCCTCAAGAGGCCTGAAAAAGGAGAAGTAAATAGGGCTTCTGTTTAAGGTCTAAAGGAAAGAAAATTCTTTCTATATTTTTCCCATAACCTCACTTCTTATTCTGTTAAGGAAGACATCCGCAGTACTGAGCCTAGTCTTTAGTATTAAGCGAAGTATCGAGACGTAGTGCGTGTAGTGTGCATATCCTTTAACATCTCTCGTAACTAGCATTAGATTTAAGATTTCATGTAGGTAAAAGTACATGGATTATTTGGATAGAAGCTTCCGGACGTCCTAGTCGCTCGGGGGGTTTAACGTCCATAAAATCCCACTTAACTAAAACGGGCTCCGTGTCAATCAGGTTGAATGTCCTCATTTTACGGACAATGCTCCAGCCTATGGGCAGGCGTGTCACAAACCGCTTAGCCTCCCTGTGGTCTAGGCTTGAGTCGCGTGGCTCAGATATGCCGAGTATCGCTAGCCCGTTCCCAGACTGCATGGGGCAGAGTATTTCCTGTGCCTTCTCGCCGGTCAGTAGGCGGAAGACAGTCTGTCTGTAGGTGCCCTTCAGGCTCACCACAAGAGCGTCGAAGCAGTCCTCAGCCAGCACTAATGCCTCGTCCTCGTTTAACGCTGTGACAGCGACACCATAGCACCACAACAGCCCGTATTTCTTAGAGTTGCAGGCCAATAGGACTAGCCGAGCGTTGGGTAGCTCCCTTGTCGACGAGACGAAGTCCCTGTGTATCTCTAGGGCGGTCTCTATCTGATCGTACTCTCGAGGATTTCTTAGTAGGCGAACCAGCTTGACGATCCTATAATAGTACACACCATCGTGCTCCAATATGAACTCTATGTGCTCCAGTATCCCTGTCTCAACCTTAACCTTTACCCTAACCATCCGCATACTCTGGAAAAGCATAGCTTAAAAATTGTCTAAAGTCTTCTAGAGCGGTTATTAGTAATTGTTAAAAATTCATAACCTTGTTGTACATTAGCGCACTATAATTATAGTAGTATGCTATTTTGCCGAAATAGACACGTTTAGAGAATTATTGACAATGATCTAGCTTAGTTGTAATGCTTCTCTTAGAGTTTTCCTAGTTTTTCTAATAGTATTTTATGGCTGAACTTCCATTCTTTGTTGTATGCTTGATGTATTGTGACGTTGCTCCAAACCTTGTCTTTATTTACGAGGAAAACTCTATATGATTTTACTAGGTTTTGGTAGGCTAGTTTCTTTAAGGCTTCGATTATTGAGGTTAGTTCATATGTTGGTATGATTATATGTAGTAGGCTTTTAGATTCTTGCTTGTAGGGGTGGAGTGCCAGGGGATAAGGTATTTCTTTTAAGTGGTTTACGAACTTTGCAAGTGAGGGTTTGTCGTTGAAGTGGATTTCTATTAGGAGTCTTATGCTCGTTTGTTCTGCTACTGGTAGTATGTAGAAACTGTATCCTCTAATGAGACGACTTGTAGTCTTATTATAGGTTTGGGAGATCTTAACCTTCCAGCTATTAAGACTCCCACCCTTTAATTCCACTAGTTTTCTAGCGATATCAGTAAACTTTATTCTAGCGTCGATGGAGAGCCGGGAGAGAATGTAGAGGTCGAGCCAGCTAAACTCTATTTCTTTAACGGGCTTTTTCTCGAGAGAAACTGCTTCTTTCTCGGCTATAATTCTATCAGCCCATTCACTCCACTTAAAGGCGCCAGTCTCTTTTAGATAAAAGTCGAGGTTTGGGAAAGGCGCATAGTATTGTTCTGCTCTATGTAGCTCATAGTCCTCGATGAGTTTTTCAAGTTTTAGGTAGGATAGGTATGCGTTTAACTCGCCTATAGATCCTTTAGGTATGGCATACCTTACAATAACTCCATGGAGTGCACCCTCAACTAGGCATGAGAACCTCCATAATGGGTGTACTGTCAAGGCTTTAAGGGCTTTATCCTCCTTTCCGAAAGGAGTTTTAGCGTATACTAGGACGCTCTCTAAGCCCAGGGCCTCCTCATTAATTATGGCGAAAACTTTAACGAGATCCTCTTCGAACATACGCTTAACCCTATAGTCTACAACAGTTCGCGGAATGCTGAGCCTTGCTGCGATAAGGCTAACATTTCTAGGACCGTAAATGCTCATAGCCTTTAAAATAGTGAAATCAGTAGCATCAAGCTTCCAAAACTTCTCAGCATACTCAAAGATTCCCTTATCTATTAAGCGGAAGGGCGTTGCCACACACCTATTTATATAGCCATAATAAATTGCTTATAAATTAATCTAACGAAAAAGTAACACTTATATTAATTTCACCCACAGATATTAACGAGTGATATCATTGAATAAAAAGGTTCTTGCACTCATAATCCTTACGCTAGTCCTCTCGGCAACTATACTAGTAACCGTAATCTCACAACCTATTACAACAGCAGAACCAGCTAGCTCCTTAAGTACGGACACAATGCTATCAAGCGTGGGCGAAGAAGAGCCGGGATCAGGAGAAGGGAGTATAAACCCACCACCAGGACAAGGAGGCTAGTGCATGGTATCTTTCTATCAAGAGCCGCGAAAGCAAGCTTCAAGGATGAAAGACAAGCCGTTAAAACTGGTAAGAAGCCATTGAAGTTAGAAAGAGAGTGAAAATAACCTCAATTGATTATTGAGAAAAGAGGGATATTAAAAATTAAAGGAAAAATATATATAATGGATAGTTCTTTATTAAGGGTGATAACCCATGAAATTGAATCTTACAATCCCGTCTAGTAGGCTTCATGAAAAGGTGGATAGCGAGCAAAGGAAATCAACCTGTCATAGCAGCAATGCTACAATATCCATTTCGTATGCTGATGCAAGGAGAAAGTTATTGCTTCTTATAATAATGATAGAGCTAGTGTACGTGGCCTATATGCTGGTATTAATAAGCCCGGTAGCTGCTTGGACGACTATTGGTAAGAAGTGGCCAAGCCCACCCTACCCTAATCTGAGTTACGCCAATACTTGTGATGGAACGGAATGGACTGCTACGGAAACTTCCCTCAGCGATTGGGAGAATATAGATGCCACTAATCCTCCAAATTTCTATGTATATGATCCTGATAATCCTAATGAGCCTCATATTAGCATTTGGGATCCATATGAACCGGATGTGACATGGGATGGCCGCGCTATTATTTGGTATAGTGGTGACTGGATAGTCTTTGTCGAAATACAAATAAATGAATACTATACGAGTACGTATGAGTTTGACAAAGTGAGATCGGTTGCAGGTCACGAAATAGGGCATGCATTAGGCTTAGGTGATGAAAGTGAAGATAAAGCAGTTCTAATGAACCCAAACAGTGCTCGAAGATATGATGAGTTCGGGATCTACAAGCCTACGCAAGATGAAGTTAATGGAATAAATTATCTATATGGAGGGTGAGGGTCATGAGAACAAGGTTGCTTACAAACAGAAGTTTATCCCTAATAGCATTGTTCCTAAGCGTTCTGATCGTTCTATTGTCTACTATGAGAATAAACACGTCTATCCATAATACCACTTGGCTTGAGGTAGAACAGCTCCCGGCAACAAGGCTGGGAGAAATTTTAATGCATACTACTGGTTCTTCTCCGCCTAGAGGAGTAGCTTTAGTCATGGTAAGCTATACTAGAATGTACTCGCTTAGAGAAGCCTACGAGGCAGCTGATTTAGTTATACTTGGCAAGATAATCTATACTGAGCACTATACGTGGAACATAAAAAGACCCTACATGGGAAAAGCCCTGACGTTTGAGGAGCCATATAGCTACCATAGAGTAAAGGTAATCGAAGTATTCAAGGGAAATCCTATATCCGATATTATAATAGTCGCCCAGTTTGGAGGTTTAGATAGTAAAGGCAGGTTAGTGATAGTTCCCGAAGATCCTCCAATGGAAGAAGGTGAGCTTGTCATCTTATTCTTGAAGGGACCTAGAGAAAAGGGAGACTTTGTAAAATACCCGGGGAAGGAGTACTGTCATATGAGCGTTTTCGGAAGATTTAAAGTCATAGATGGTAAAGTATACTCAGCAATGTACTTCCTCCCCGAAGAGAAGAATGGAATATCTTGTAGGAGTATAGCAGAGCGTTTGCTTAAAGGCTTAGAAGGCTATAGAGAAGTAAACGGTATAACCATAGAGGAATTCCTAAAACTCATTAGAAGTTAACTTTTTATTTTTGGTTTAAAGTAAAATAATTTCAAGGCAAAGAAAATTTATGGTAAAGGCTCCGGGAAATT
>QMSC01000118.1 GCA_003649515.1 Thermoprotei archaeon
TACAAACCTAAACCTAGCTCTAGAAGCTGGTAGAATAAAATTACACTACAAGCTTGCTCTAACAGACTGCTACATTCTCGCAGCATCTAAAATCTACAACTGTACTGCACTCTTTAGGAAACTGAAACAGAAATGCTTAAAAACATCAAACAGCTAAAGAGAAACTATAAAATTATCTTTCCAGAAGACTATAAATAGGAGTTAAATTGCATCTTAAAATCTGCTACAACTACGATTCTTCTGTTGAATATAAACAGTTCTTTAATTGTAGCATTAAAGACCTTGGCTATCTTGTATGCTAATTCAAGCGAGAACAAATTATAAAGCGTGGAACAATGTTAGTTAATGAAGTGGATAAGATAATTAAATGACAAAACACGAGATTTATACCTTATAATTTTACGAACTCTTATCCATCGTTAATATTTTAAGCCAATTGTGGTAAAGCAATAAAAAATCCAAGTATAATCGTAATAACTGGAGTTGATGGAGACAGGAAAGAGTACTATAGCGAGACTACTAAAGCATGAACTATCCTTAAGAGGTTATAATGTTAGAGTAGTATGGATTAAGAGCGTCTCCCCTCTCACAGTGTTTTTAGCTAGTTTTCAATACTTTTAATTCCACGAGAGGAGTCAGCCCTTGGCGCGGGCTCAACCAGCTTCGCTAGCACCTCATGGGGCTCGGTAGAGCCCAACGCCACGGGGCTCCCATCCGAGGGTACGAGTACTAGAGTACAGATTAAACATATCACTTAAATACCTACTAAAATAGACTAAAATAGAGAACTTCTAACATTATCCAGCCCACTCTATCGCATAGAATACTCCATCACCTATCAATACCCATATCCACCTATCAAGTACCCAACAGCTTCGAAAAGGCGATTGAGGAAGGTTGAGGCGTTACTAGTTTTGAAGTTTTAAATATACGTTTAAACTCTGTACTCTACTACTCGTATCCAGATTGATCTAGGAGAGTTAATTCTTAAAGAAGATGAATTGGTAGTAATGTTTAGAAAGCCTATAGAAGAGAGGAGGATAACCGAGTACGTAGGCTGAGATTTAAATAAATAGTTTAGATGCTTTTTCACTAAAATATGGATGGATAGGAATGGGTCTAAGGAGACTATACCATATCCATAGGGTTCATGAGATTAAGGGGAAGAAAGCTCAAAGTATAGTGTCTAGAAAACCATTGTCAAAAACCAATCTCGAAACACGGTAGAAGAGAAAAGAATAGAGCTAGAGACCTTATACATAAGCTAACTACACGATTATAGAATGTTCCCAAATACTATACATGTTTTCGAGAATCTAAGCAAACAGGAGATGTGCGGTAGGAGTAGAAGACATAATAGAGATATTTCTAAACAGGATTGAAAGTAGATAATCCAGTACATGAGTTATAAGGCATAGTATACTACTGCTAGGATAAGGCTCTATAATCCCTACGATGTGTCTAGGAGTCTAGATCTGGAGCTATTGGTCGATATTAGCTCAACTTATACTTGGATCAAGCGTGGTAGGCTGGAGGGTCTCGATATCAAGCCCATGACTAGGTGGAGGTTCAGGACTATTGAGGGCAGAGACATTGAGCGTGGGATAGGCGAGGTTGTGATGGAATGTCTTGGTGAGAGGACGACGACTATCATTGTTTTCGCAGAGGATGAAGATGCTGAGGTTTTGGGCATTTACTCGTTAGAGGGTTTAAGGCTTGAGGTAGATCCAGTGACCAGGCGATTGAGGAAGGTTGAGGCGTTATTAGCGCTATAGTTTTAACTTTGTCGGCAGGAAGGTTCTCTGCGAGAGCGGGGGTAGTCCACTTCAATGGCACCTCTTTTCCTATTCATAATCTATAATCAGCAATGAAATCGATAAACGTGCGAAGAGCACTAGTCATACCAGCCAAAAACGGGATACATTCTAGCAGCTCTTCCTCAAGCCTTAAAACCTTAGCCCTTAACTCCTCAAGTTCAATAACCTCACTCTCAAGCTTAACCTATGTGGAAGGAATACTGTGCTTACGCATTTGTACTCGAAAACTGAGATTTACGAGTTAAAAGCACCCCTTTCCAGAAGGGCGAAGGGAAAGAAGACTTACTGCTTACTCCTTCACCTCCTGAAGAGGTTCTTAAAGACTAATAGAGCTGGAAAGATAAAAAAAAGCGAGACTATTTGTGTAGTGGATAAAACTAATTCCAAGGCTTACCTACTCTAGGGTCATCTTTTCTGCCATTAATTAATCTAGGAACTACAGTAAGATCATTCCAGGGTCTACACTCCTCATCCGGATCGGCGTAATCATATAACCTATTTACGAAGTAGACTAAGTAAACGGGTTATACTCCTAGCGCCTTAAAGCCGTGCCAATAATGACTGGGGACACATATAACCTGCAGATTTCCACTAGCGGAGACAATCTCATTCAATTCTCCACTCTCTTCATTATAAATAAATATCTTAGCGACTCCTCTGACAACCATGAAATAGTTGATCTGACCTCTCAAATGATGATGCCAAGCTCTAATGATGCCTGGATACATGATAGATAGCTTACTTGAACAATTTTTATCATTACCTAGTAAATTACCCTAATCTTCTCTAGTAATCTCGATAAAAACTCACGCTAATCAACAAATCTTTTAAGGTTAGCCAAAAGAGAATTTAACATAGGAGAAACATACTAGAAGAACATAGGTTAAAAAATACAACTAAGTACATACTAGTTACAGTACATAGAGCAGAAAACGCAAAAAAGAAGACTGAAGTCCATACTAGAAATCCTAAACCACATTATAGAGCAAATAATGCTAGTAATATTCCCGGTACACTCACGAATACTGAAACTAGCCAAAAACATAAAGTAGAGGACTTATTGAAAATCCTAATGAGACGGATAGATACTTCGAATTCCTAGATCATTGTCATATAACCACATAGTACTAACCGGCTCAGGAAGAGTACAAGAGGAGGCCCTAATCCTAAAACTCCCCGCATAACCCTAAAATACAACACAGAAAGACGAGAGGCAATACTAGTAGCTGAAAGCATATTAACTGACACAAACACCAGAATAATAAAAACAACCCTAGAAATCCACAACTAAATAAAGAAATATCTACAAAAAATCCATAGAAAACAGAAAAGCAGGGTAAAAATTCACACTTAAATAAAATGAATCAAAAATAAAATAAGATAACCAAAATTATATGAATAAAAACTACTCTGGACACTATTTCTTTAAACGCACCTTAATAGATTCAAGTTTTCCATACAAAGCCTTTCTAACTTTAATCTCTTTCAAATGACCTTTAATAAGTCCGAGAAGTTCCCTAACAATCTCAGGCTCATTCTCCACCAAATTAACATGTTCATCGAAATCCCTCTTAAGATTGTATAATTCTAACCTAGGCTTTCTATCATGAATAAAATCATATATCAACTTCCATCCCTTGTAAATAACTGAAACGATATAGTGTGAAGTATCATATCGAAGATTAATAAGATCCGGAACAGCACTCTCAGAAAAAATAGGCCTCTCCTCCCATTCCTCACCACGGATTAAAGGATAAAAACTCCGCCCCATAAATGTTCGTGACCACTTAAGCCCTAATATATCAAGTATAGTAGGCGCTAAATCCATCAACTGAACAGGCTTCTTAATAATACCCTTTTCTTCAAGACCATAAATAAGAAGAGGTACATGCAAAACTTCGTTATATAAAATGTCATAAGCATGGCCCAATTTACCATGCTCCATAAAAGCCTCGCCATGATCAGCAGTTATAACCACCAAAGAATCCTCAAGCAACCCTCTATTCTCCAGAAAACTCAGAAATTCTGAAATTACAGAAGATACGTATTTAACTTCTCCCTCATATAACATCTTAAGATTCTCAACATCCTTCCAAGAAGGCTTCTCTGGATCAACCTTATAATTAAACAAGAAAGCCTCCTCTCTACTGTCAAAACCCTTAAGCCAAGGCTCCGGCGGCGCAAACGGATTATGCACATCCATGTAGTGAACCCACAGAAACAGCGGCTTCCCCCGATCATACCGCTCAAGCCACGACACAACATAGCCATTAAGCTCCCGCGCCTCAACATAAGGAAGCCTCGCACTCCTAAGCCTATAGTAAAGCCCATTGAGCCTAGCCCACACACGCCTACTACTACCGCTCAAAACCTTCCCCAACACCCTAAACAGCACACGCCTAGCACCACCAGCCCTAACAGCAACAGCAGCAGGCCCCCCAACCCTATCCAAAAAGTCATAAAACTCCCTAAACCCACGACCCCAACCTAGCTTACCACTCAAGAATGGATTACTATGAAAACCAACAGTATAATAACCAGCCTTAGCCAGGGCACCAGCCAGCGTCTCGACGAAACTAGCCAGTCGCAAACTGCCATGCAGAAGAAACGGAGTAGAGCTAAAAATGGCAGGGAAACTCTGATTAGTGCCAGGTCCATTAGCGAATGATTTAATAAATGATAGTGCTCTTTTTGCAAGTATACTATTAATGCATATGA